>JAVBUK010000126.1:0-8655 GCA_031555345.1 Xanthobacteraceae bacterium
ATCCACTGTCAGGCGCTCGCCGACCTGGTGAACGGGCGGGGCTTCAGCACGATCCGGCCGATTCCGACCTACAACCGGCCGATCGAAGGATACGAGGACACGTTCTCGGACTGGAGCAAGAAGGTCAAAGGACCTTATCCGCTCCAGTTCATCGCGTTGCATGTGCCGCGCAATTCGCACTCGATGTTCGACAACACGCCGTGGCTGCGCGAAGCGTTTCCGCACATGTTGCTGGTCAATCCGGTCGACGCCGGCGAACGCGGGCTGGCGAACGGCGACACCGTTCTGATCAGCAGCCGCCACGGCAAGGTCCTGCGCAACGTCCGTCTTCTCGACCTGGTGCGGCCGGGCGTCGTCATCCTGGGTGAAGGTGCCTGGGTCGAACTCGACGACAGCACCGGAATCGACACGGCCGGATGCGCGAACGTGTTGTGCGGGGCGATCGCGACCGGCCAGGGGCACCAGGGCTGGAACAGCACGAACGTACAGGTGGAGAAATGGACCGGGGCACCGTTGCCGCCGGACTACAAGTGGCCGCAACGCATCGTCGCCTTGGGAGGTAAGTGATGGCCAAGCAACTGGGCTTCTATCTCGACGCCAGCGGCTGCATCGGCTGCCAGACCTGCGAGATCGCGTGCAAGGACAAGCACAATCTGCCCATGGGGATCCGCTTCCGCCACGTCTGGCAGTTCGGCGGCGGCGGCTGGGCGGCGGACGCCCAATCCCGGCAGATGCTGGTGCCGAGCAACGTCTTCGCCTACAACGTCTCGGTCTCATGCATGCATTGCGCCGATCCGGCCTGCGTCAAGGTCTGTCCGACCGGCGCCCATGCCAAGCGCGCCGCGGACGGCCTGGTGCTGATCGACCGCGACAAGTGCATCGGGTGCCGCAACTGCGAGCGGGCATGCCCGTACGGCGCGCCGCAGTTCGACGCGGCGACCAACAAGATGGCCAAATGCACCGCCTGCGAGGATCTCCTGGCGAAGGGAAAAAACCCCGCCTGCGTCGATGCCTGCCTGATGCGCGTCCTCCAGTTCGGCGACATCGCCGAAATCCGGGCGAGGCACGGCGACAGTGCCGGCGTGGCCCCGCTGCCGGATCCCCGCGCCACCCGTCCGTCGATGGTCATCACCCCGCACCGATACTCGCAACCAAGCGGCTCGGGCAAAGGACGCCTGCTCAATGTGCCGGAGGCGGGATGACGAACGCCGATGCCGGCCGCGGCAGCAACCGCGGCCGGCCCCACCGGGGCACAAGAGCGGCATCTCGTCCGCCCTGGTGTTCCGGTTCGAACGGATATCGACGTCGCAAACAGACCGGAACAGGCATGGAAGCGAACCCGCACGCGGTGTTGACCGGTGAGATGCTGACATTCGCGCTGCTGGGCAAAGCCTTTTACGTCTTTCCCGATCGCGCCTGGGTAGACCAGCTGGTGGACCAGGATGTCTTCGCGCAGGCGCCGTTCGCCGAAAGCCAGCCCGACGTCGTCGCCGCCCTGACGCTGCTGCAGCGCTGGAGCAGGAGCCTGTCGGGCGAGGTCTTCGCCGATCTGTGTTCCGACTACACGCGCCTGTTCATCGGCCCCGGCAAGGTGCTGGCGCCACCATGGGAGTCGGTGCATTTCAGCGACGACCGGCTGACGTTCCAGGAATCGACGCTGCGCGTGCGCGAATGGTATCGGCGCTTCGGCCTCCAGGCGGAAAAGCTGCATCACGAACCGGACGACCATATCGGCCTCGAGCTGGAGTTCGTCGCCCATCTCGCCAAGCGCGCTTTGCAGGCGCTGGAACAGGACGATCAGGCCGAATATGACGCCGCCGTCGCCGCGCAGCGGCGATTCATCACCGAACACCCGGGCCGCTGGGCGGCGGGATGGTGCCGGCAGGTCGAGACCCAGGCCCGGACCGATTTCTATCGCGGCATGGCCATCCTGACGCGCGGCGCCGTCGCGGAAACCGCACGCCTCCTGAACATCGAGGTCGCCGGCGAAACGGGCCGGTGAACCGGCGGTGGTCGACCACGACGACGCTAGGCCGGGCGGCATCGTCGCCGCGCTGAGGTCACGAGCGCAACGACCGGCGACGTCTCGGGCGGCCGACGCCCGCGCAATTGGATCTTCTCGTGCGGAGCGAAACGAGCTCCGCGCCGCTTTCCTGCCAGACGATCTGATCGTCGCGACCATCGCAACATTCGTTTCTGCATTCACACACCCCGGCATGAAACGACACCGCCGCCCCTGCCCTGTCGGCTCGCGACTTCCGCCATATCGACGGCCACCGGACATCGTTGCGTTTCGCTCGCCGAATGGCTGTGACGTCGCAGGCGCGCAACCACGACGATGCGATGGACACTGCCGCTCGCTCCTCTTTTCCAGGACAGGCAGACGATCATCGACACCCGGTGTCGGGTGTTCACTCCCGCAGGTGTGTCGATAGGCCACGGCCGCGTAGGTGATCGACACGATCGACCAGACCGGTATTTTTTGTTCAAGTGCGCCGGTCTTGGCTGAAAGCTGCCTCGTGGGGCATGCCGAGGAAAAGGCAGCGCATTCGCCATCGGCGGGCAACTGCGGCGGAATCGCCCTCGGCGGGTATCACTGACATTGTGTCTCTTGTTATCGGCGCTGATTGCGGGCGCGCCGGGGCGCGTCCTGTCACGGGAGCAAGACATGGTCAGTCATACCGAGACCTCACGAAGGAGCTTCCTGACGATCGCCGGGGCCGCAGGCGTGGCCACGACGGTCTTTCCCTTCAGGAACCTGCAGAAAGCCTACGCGTTCGGCGAACCGCACGCGCAGGAGAAGGCGCCCTACAACGTGGTGAAGCGAGTGCCCCAGGTGTGTGCGCGGGCCTGCGAGGCCGACTGCGCCTACACCGTGGTCGTGGGAGTGGATCCGGTGACGGGGCTCGAGCGCGGGCTCACGCTCGAGGGACGGCCGGAGGATCCCGTTTCCAACGGGAAATTCTGCATCAAGGGACTGGGCTTCGTCGACAGCATGTACGATCCCGATCGCCTGCTGGTGTCGTTGAAGCGAACCAATCCCAAGAAGGGACTCGACAGCGATCCCGGCTGGATCACCATCAAGAGCACCGACGCGGTGGCGGAGATCATCGCGGGCATGAAGAAGGTGAAGCCCGCCGAGATCTTGTTCGCCTCGCCGGGCGATGCCTTCACCAACCGGCTGTGCCGATCGGTCGGAGCGACCCGGGCCGATCAGCGCACCGAGTGCTTCGGAACGCACTACTATATCAACGCGCTGGCAATCACCAACCCGCCGAACAAATACTATTCGAGCACATATACCCCCAGTCATCATCTGCCGGGGTACGACTATGAAAACTCCAAGTACCAGGTCTGGTTCGGCTACGATTCCTTCACCAAGGCCGGCAAGGCCGGGCAGTTGAACCACTGGGCCCGCGCCAAGAGGAACGGCGTCAAGGTTGTGATGTTCAACCCCATCCGCACCTCGATGGCCGATGCGTTCGCCACCGAGCACCACGCGATCAAGCCCGGCACCGATCTGGCGGTGCTCTTGGCCATGCTCCAGGTGATCGTGGGCGGAAGGAAGTACAACGAAGACGCCGTGATCCGCTACTCGGATGGGCCGGCGCTGGTCGATCTCGCCACCGGAATGACGTTGAAAGGCGCGGACGGCGGCTGGCTGGCGTGGTGCACCACCCACAAGGCCGCCGAGCCGATCGACACCTGCCACGCGCCGGCGCTGACGGGCGGCCCCTATAGGCTCACGGTGGGCGGCAAGACCATCCGCGCCCGGCCGGTGCTGGCATTGCTTGCCGACGCCGTCGCGGAATACACCCCCGAGTGGGCCGCGAGGATCAGCGACGTGCCGGCAACGGACATCCGCAGGATCGCGCTCGAGTTTGCCGCGGCGGCTCCGCTCGCCTTCATCCCCAGCAACAAGCGGGATGCGGCATCGGCCAACTTCGCCAACGGCTGGCGGGCACGGCATGCCATCAGCGTGCTCAACACGCTCAATGGGTCGATCGACCACGAGGGCGGCCACCTGCTGCTCCACGGGGTCAAAATCCCCTGGCTTGAGGACATCGCACCGCCCGTCGCGGCCTACCCGCCGCAACCGGCGGAACCGGTGGACTTCCGGAACCAGTTCCCGGTCACCAACAACATCTACCAGAAGAGGGACTATTCCGCTCCCGGCCATTACGGAATGGTGGCCTACGGGCTCTATCACACCGACCGCGCCAAGATCGTGTTCTTCAAGAACCCGTACCGCGGCCTGTTCTCGACCGTCCAGTCGCAGATGCTGGAGGCTGCGCTCGAAAAGATGCAGCTGGTGGCGGACTGGAATCTCTACCTCGACGACCTCGGCTACTTCTGCGACTACGTCATTGCCGCCCCACACCAGTACGAGGAGGCCAAGCTCGACATCCGCTCCTACAATCCGAAGAACCCCTGTCTGGTCGGCGGCCTGCCGGTCCAGAAAACCCCCGGCGACGCCCTCGGTTGGGGCGCCGTGGCGGGCGCGATCGGCTTCGCCCTGGCACCAAAGTACTGGACCACGGACGGCAGTGGCGCCCCGGACAAGAAGATCCCCACCAACATGAACGATCCGGCCCTGAAGGCGGCAGGGGCAGCGGACAACATGACCGAGTTCATGGCCAAGGGCGGGTTCTGGATCGACCGCAAGCCCTACGAAAACTACAAGACCATCCGGGAGATCGGCTACGGCCGACCCAACGGACGGGTCCGGATGTCGATCGACGAGTTCATCGAGGCGGGCTTCCCGTCGCTTCCGAAGTTCTCGCCGCGGTGGAGTTCACCGAGCGGCAACTACAGGTTCTCGCTGATCATCACCCGGGCTCCCTGGTACATGCACGCCGACCCGAACTTCGTGAACAATCCAGTCCTCAAGCAGATCAACAACCGGAACTACATGGACTGTGTCTGGCTGCATCCCGACGCCGGAACGGAACTGGGGATCAAGGAGGGTGACGAAGTCATCATCGAAAACGATCCTGCCTACATGAAGGAGCTTCCCCGCCCGCAGAAGGCCAAGGTCCATCTCAGCAAACGCGTGTTGAGGAAGGACTGCGTCCTGATGTTCCACGGGCTCGGACATCGGGCCAAGAACCTCCGCGTCGCGCGCGACTATGGTTATCGCGATGGCGATCTCATCCCCCAGAAAGACCCGGAGACCATGAAGAAGCACGACGCGACGGGTATGGGCTGGGTGGAGGACGTCTATCTCAGCATCCGGAAGGCCTAGGGAGGTGAGCAATCATGACCGACCATGCGATCCTCATCGACAGCACCATCTGTACAGGCTGCAATACCTGCTCGTACCGCTGCGTCCAGGAATATCGCTACCACGAGGAGGCCGCGCGGGGGTTGTTCCGGACCGCGGTGACCATCAATGACGGCGGCGGTCCCCAGCACCAGCGGTGCATGCACTGCCTCAAACCGGAGTGCGTGCCCAAATGCCCGGTCAGCGCACTCACCAAGTCGGACTACGGACCGGTCCTGTACGACCGGGAGAAGTGCATCGGCTGCAAGACCTGTGTGCAGGTCTGCCCGTTCGGCGCGCCTCAGTTCGACGCGGTCGCCAACAAGGTCGTGCGGTGCAGCCTGTGCGCACACCGGGTCAAAGCCGGCACGATCCCGGCCTGCGTGGAGGTGTGTCCCACCAACGCGATGCAGTTCGGGCCGTACGAGGAGATCAGCAAACGGGCGGTCACCATGGCGGAAAAGAACAAGCTGAGGATCTACGGCGCACGCGAGGCTGGCGGAACGCGCGTGTTCATCCTCGCCGACGGCGATCCGATCGCGGCCGGCTACCGGAAACTTGCCTTCAGCGGGGTCTCGCCGGGGACGTCTGCAAACCCACGCTAGCGTGAAGTCGCCGGCCGTCGCCGGGCTCCGGGCGAAATGCCGGGAGCCCGGGAACGACGGTGGGCTGCCGGGAATGACAGGCCCGACGGAAGGGCAGAGCGAAAACAAAACGAGATCGGGCGGACGAGGCTCGCAACTGGCGTCCGCCCATCCGCTACGGACATTGGAATGAGCCCCCGCGGAGACGTCGCCGGAGAGCGGGGAGCCGGGGAAATGATGGGTGACCTATGGACGTTCCGATTGGTCGAATTGGCGCGGCGCTCACCAGGATGACGGTCTATGGACGTTTTGCCCAGGCCTTCAACTATCCGAATGAGCAGATGGTGTCGGACCTGATATCGGGTTCGTATTGCGACGATCTCGCCCAGGCCTTCGCCGATTGCGACGCGCACCCGCTGGCCGGGGCGCTTGAAACCCTCCAGAAGCACTCCGTGGAGGCGCCCGATCCGGCCGCATTGCTGCTCGACCTGGAGAAAGACTATACGCGGATGTGCTTCGCCTCCAAGCCTCGCCTCGTCTACTTGTTCGAGTCGGTCTACCGGGAAGGCAAACTCCTTCAGGACTCCACCTTCCGGATCGCGCGGCTTTACGACGAAGCCGGCCTGAAGGTCAGCAACGGCTTCGATCTCCCGCCTGACCACATCTCACTCGAGCTCGAGTTCATGGCGTATCTACATCACTGCGAAGCCGCCGCCATCGAGACCGGCCATCGCGATCACGAGGAACAGGCCCGGGCCCTGGAGCGAAGAACGCTGGAGGAGCACCTGCACGGCTTCGGCTTGTCCTTCGCCCAACGGATGGAAGCGCATGCCAGAATGGATTTCTACCGGATCTCGGCCCGGCTCCTGGCTGGTTTCCTGGGGACCGCGGCCTGAACTACACCGGGTGCAGCGGTACACCGCTCAACGGCCGCGCTCCCAGGCCGTCCGGGAAGCCGACAGCGCCGGCTGCCGGTTTTGCCGACACTGACCCCAATGAACGGCGCGTGTCTTTCACACGGCAGCACCGGGACTGCCGAGGGGCGAGCGGCGGCGCGAGAGCGATCGGAACGTCGAATCCACCACATTGGCGGAATGCGTCGGTTACACGACGATCGTCGTCCTGGCCCGAAAGACCTATCTCCGCCGCCAGGTCGTTGGTGCCGACCAGCAGCATGTCGCCGCCTGGCGTCGCGGCGATGTCCTCTCTGTGCGCCGGCACTTCGAGTGTCTCGACCATGATGACCAGCATGGTGGCCGCGTTCATCTGCGGGTTCATCTCGGCCATGG
Organism: Xanthobacteraceae bacterium; assembly: GCA_031555345.1. Taxonomy (GTDB): domain Bacteria; phylum Pseudomonadota; class Alphaproteobacteria; order Rhizobiales; family Xanthobacteraceae; genus Astrobacterium. Next base: position 7,137 of record JAVBUK010000126.1, read on the forward strand.
CCGGCGTCCGATACCGCAAGTGCGGCAACGGTCGCGACGCTTTTCGCAACGCGATCCAGCGGCATTACGACCCGACAAGGCCAGGCCGTATGGCGGCGGGCTCCCTCGCCCGCCATCGTATCGCCGTGTCCCAATCAGCTCGTACATCCAAGCCGGAACGCAAGCCTGGCCACCTCGGCCAACCGACCGGCACCCCCGCCGTCGGGTGATCGGCCCGTCTCCGTCGGCACCGCAAGTGGCGAAGCGAGCCACGCCGGAGCGCCGGTTCGCCCCCGGGAGACCAGGCGGCGGACAGACCCGCGCCGGGTGCGGGACCCCCGATCAGTGGCGCAGCCAGTTGCGGGCGGCGCGCTGGGCGGCGGAGATTTCCGTCTCGCTCATCTGGTCGGCGATCTCGCGGCGAAGGCGGATCGCTTCGGCATTGCCGCGCATCGCCGAGATGTTGAACCACTTGTGAGCCGTGACGTAGTCGGCCGGGACCGAGCTCCCGGTCGAATACATGATGCCCAGCTGGAAGAAGACATCCTCGCCGGCGTTCGCCTCACCGAGGGTCGCGTTGTCGATATCTGCAAACTCGATCCGTGCCATTCTGGCCTCCCCTGGCCTTGTTCGCGAGCCGATCCTTGTCGGCCATCGCGCACCGCTCGACCGAGGTCCGATCGAACACCATGATAATCGGGAGAATTTTTGAATGGTGGTTTAAGTATTTAGCTGAATCGATCGTGAACCGATCAAGTCATCATCGCCGTCGCAACGATTCGTTAATCAGGCAAATACCGCATTTCTTGCGTCTTTTTGAATTTTATACCGAACGATAACGGTGGTGATTTGCACCTGGATAACCATCGCCGAAGGTGAGCGTCGCGGCCACCGGAAATAGACTTGCCGCGGGCGGCGTGCCGGCCCGCGGCCCGGTCCTGCTGCCCGGCCTCGAAGACCCGGCGGTCCCTGGTTGTCGTCGTCGGAGCTTCGGTCAGGCGATCACCGTCGAACGCACATGGCTGCGTCAACGACGCCGGTGTCTGAGACAACACGTCACACCAAAGGCATCCCTGGTGATGCGCACAATCAGTCCGGTCGGCGCGGACGAGAACCTCTCGACGGACCTGTCGTCCGCGGTCTCTCAGGAGGACTTCCCAGTGACGAATCGAATCCTGTCCGCCGTGCTGACGGCCGCGTTCATCGCCGCCACCGGGGTGGGCCCCGCCGTCGCGCAGGAGAGCACACCCGTCAAGAAGGTTTCCCCGCAACAGCAGAAGATGAAGGACTGTGCGGGCAAATGGAAAGCCGAAAAGGCCGCCAAGCAGGTGTCCGGACAAGCGGAATACCGGAAGTTCATGAGCGCTTGCCTGAAACGCTGACCGCCCCCGACCCGAAAACCATTTGCGGCGCGGCGGAATCCGGCGATCGCGCCGGTGTCGGGGCTCGCGTCATCTGGCGGCGGAAAAAGTTGAGGGCGTCGGCGAGATGTCCGAGGAGTGAACCCAGACGACGAGATGACCCGCCCTGGCGAGGGACG
>JAVBUK010000419.1:0-3097 GCA_031555345.1 Xanthobacteraceae bacterium
GTGCTGTGTCCCGCTCAAGTACAATTGAGTTTTGGTTTTTTATTTACATTTTTCGGCGCCGGAACCGTGGTGCGTGGGGGCGGGCCACGAGCCCGCAGCTTGGAAGGCCGGCGCAAGATCAAATGAAACTTGGCCGCTTCCTCAAACAATCCTATGTTCGGTTCATTCAGGCCGACAGGAGAATTTGATGAAGGGAAACGACCGGCTCATCGCGACTCTCAACGCGCTGCTCGCTGACGAGTTGACCGCGATCAACCAGTACATGGTGCACTCGGAGATGTGCGCCGACTGGGGTTACGAAAAGCTCCACGAGCACTTCGAAAAGCGCGCGATCCAGGAGATGAAGCATGCCGAGAAACTGATCGGGCGCATCATTTTCCTGGAAGGGTTGCCCACGGTGACCAATCTCAACCCGATTCATATCGGCGCCGAGATCGTGGCGCAGTTGGCCAACGACCATCAAGCCGAGGAAGGCGCGATCCGGGCCTACAACGACGCCATCGTCCTGGCCGGAGAGGTCAAGGATTATGCAACGCGCAGCCTGCTGCAGGAAATCCTCAAGGACGAGGACACCCACATCGACGACATCGAATCGCTGCAGGACCAAATCAGGCAAATGACCCTGCAGGTGTTCCTGACCACGCAGGTGAAGGCCTGACGCGGAGCGCGATTTCCGGAAACCGTCGTCGGCTTTTCGGGCTCATGCCGGAGCTGCGGTTCGGGCGACCGAAGCGTCGGGCGTCGGACCTGATACGCCCTCCGCTCGATCCCTCGGTGATCGGGCGGAGGGCGGCGTTCGTTCGAACGCCCCGTGTCCCGGTTTCGACGAGCTTGCCTCTGGCGGCGGGCGCCGCTCCGGCAGGCGTCATGTTCTCCGCTTGATCATGCCGTGATTGGCGGCGGTTTCGCGCCAGCGCGGTGTAGGCCGATGCGCCCCGGCCGCGCCGCGGATCAGCCGGCGTTCGCACCAGGATGACCGCGGGCGCCGGTCAGGCGCAAGTCAGACGTCCTGCAGCCTGAACAGCCGCAAGGCGTTGGTGCGGGCGATCTTCTCTTTGTCGTAGGGATTGATGCTGGCGCCGTCGAGCCAGGTCGCGGCATCCTCCATGTCCTCGAACGGGAAGTCGGAGGCGAACAGGATGCGGTCGACGCCGATCTCCCACATCGCGTCCTGCAGCGAGAAGGTGTGGAAGTTGCCGCTGGTGGTGATCCAGAAGTTCTGGCGGAAATAGTCGCCGATCTTCTTCTTGATGGTGATGCCGCGCGGATCCTTCTCCAGCCGGTGGTCGACCCGCCACACCGAGAACGGCAGGCCCTCGCCGAGATGGCCGAGGATGACCTGCAGACCCGGATGGCGATCGAACAGGCCGCTGCACATCAGCCGCAGTGCGTGGGTCGAGGTCTCCACGCCGAACGACCAGGCAGCGGTGATCAGCCACGGATGGCCGTCGAACACTTCCATGCGGCTCAGGTCGCGCGGGTGGAGATAGAACGGCACGTCGAGCGTGGCGAACTGGTCCCAGAACGGCAGGTATTCCGCTAGATCGTAATGATAGGCCTTGCCGGGCACGTCGCGTTCGGTGAACCCGTTGATCAGGGCGCCGACGAAGCCGAGCTCGCGCACGCAGCGCGTCGCCTCCTGGGCCGCCACCTCGGGGTCCTGCATCGCCAGGGCGGCGAAGCCGCGAAAGCGGTCGGGTCGCTTGGCCACCTGTTCGGCCAGGAAGTCGTTGGCGCGGACCGCCAGCTCGGACGCCTTCTTGGTGTCGGTCATGGCTTGCAGCACCGGGGCGTTCAGCGACAGCACGGCCATCTCGATCCCGAGTTTGTCCATCCGCGCGATGCGCTGGTCGTGAATGTCGAGGAGGTTGCGCCGCAGCGTCGCCCATCCCTCCGACTCGCCGTGCGGCCCTTGCGAGGAGCCGAGCGTCTCCTCCATCGCGAAATGTTCTTCGATCGCTATCTTGCCCTTCATGGGAATGCTCCTGAACGCCGGGTGTCGGCGAGGCGTGTTGGTGGACGAAGCAGGGACCGGGGGGCGGATGGGCCGGACGGACGGCGCTGCGTTGTACCGCAATTCAATACATTTGTACCGAATTCATTGCAGGGTGGCGGACTGACGGTAGAGCACAATGCGTAATTGCCCGTAGAGCAGTCGAACAAGCGGCAGGGCATCGTCACGGCCTCGGGGACCGCCGGGCAAACCGGTCGCGACTATTTCGGGTTCGCCCGCAACAGCGCCAGAATCACGCTCGGCGACTTGGGGCTTCCGTCCGGCTCGCGCCAGCCCCAGGCGATCTCCTTGGCCACAAAGCCGATTGAAACGTTCTGCTCGGGATCACCCCCGATTTCGGCCTCGATCCATCCGACGCAGCCCCAGCAATCGCCGCCACAGTCACTCGACAGCGGGTCAGCCTCCACATCGAGCAGGCGACCACAGATATGGCAGGATCCCATTTCTCACCTCTGCCGCATCGATGCGGCGCCGGGTTTTTTGTCTCATTTTCCGGGCACATGCCATCGGGCGTGGAGCTTGGCCAGGCTCAGCCGGCCATGACGGCCCGCACGGCGTCGATCACGTACTGCACCGCCAAGGCGGCGAGGATGACACCGAGCAGTCGCGCCAGCACCACGTTGCCGGTGCTGCCGAACAGGGTGGCGATACGGGTCGCAAACAGGAAGCCGATGAAACAGACGGCGATCACGGCGACGATGACCCCGATCAGCACGGCCAAGAGGTATGGATTGCCGCCGGCTCTTCCGGCCAGCAGGATGGTGGCGGTGATGGCGCCCGGTCCGGCCATCAGTGGTATTGCGAGCGGGAAGGCGGCCAGGTTCCGAAGATGCTCCTCGGCGGCCTGTTCGGCGGCTTTTGATTCACGTTCGCTGCGGACCCCCAGCACCATTTCGGAGGCGATGGAAAACAGCAGTAATCCGCCGGCGATGCGGAATGCGGCCAGCGAGATGCCGAGCTGCCGCAGCAACCAGTCGCCGAACAGCGCGGTTCCGGCCAGGATCGCCACGGCGATCAGGCAGCCCCGAATCGCGATCTGCCGGCGCACGTGACGCGGGATCCCTTCGGTGATGGCCAGGTAGA
>JAVBUK010000441.1:0-6583 GCA_031555345.1 Xanthobacteraceae bacterium
GGCGGGTGATGAGCGAGGCGCTGGCGATCCGCGAACTCTACCAAGGACTCGGGCCAAGTGCACATCTCATATCCGAGGCGGTGCCGCCGATCGATCCGGACGGGCCGCCCGGAGCGCTGGTCCTGTTCGGGGCAGTCTTGCTCGGCCTGCTCGGCGGTGCGGTTCTGGCCGTTTTGCTGGACGTGGTCGACAACACCATCCATGACCCCGCGCAGGTCGAATACTGGCTCGGCCTGGCTTGCGTGGCCGTGGTCCCGCGGCTCGACGCCGATAAAACCGGGACCTGGCGCCGGAAGGGCACCACGGCGCAGGCTTCCGCGTCACCGGCCGGCGCGCCACCGGTGCTGGAGCCGGCTGGGCAGCATCAATTGATCGTCGCGCGCGCGCTGCGGGATATCGTGACGCCGCCGCCGGAGTCGCGGTTGTGCGAGTGGCGCAGCCTCGGCGTGACCTCGATACGATCGGGAGACGGTGCCACCACCGTGGCGACGGCCTTGGCACGGTTGATGGCGGTTTCGGGCGTCGACGTGTTGCTGATCGACGCCGTTCCGGACAATCCGACGCTGTCCCGGTGGGCGACGTCCACCAGACCGAACGGCGTCGCCGAAGCGCATCAAGCAGGCCGGGCCGTCGACCCGGATGTCGTCGTCGAAGAGCGAAGCGGTCTGCATATCCTTCCAGCCGATGTGTGGGCCAGGTGCGATGTGGCTTCGGAGTGGCCCGGGGTGTTGGCCGAGCGAATTCGCCGCGCGTTGAAATCCTACCAACGGGTGGTGGTCGACCTGCCGTCCCTGGTGTCGGGCGCCGCGGTGCGCGCCGCCGCGCCGGCGCTCGACAGCGTCTTGCTGATCGTCAGGAGCGGCAATACCGATTGCGTCCTGGCGCAGCAGGCGATTGCCTCGGCCCGCGAAGCCACGTCGAAGTTCACCGGTGCCGTGCTCAACGGGGTGGACCAGCGGCTGGTCGCGAGGCATGACGTCGGCCCTGCACTCGATCCGGCACGCCGGCCGGACGACGCGGCGTTCTGGCGGGCGCCTCCGAGGCGGGCAGGATGACGGGCGCGGGAGAGGGCGGCAGGATGAACGCGTTGGAATCCGGGTGGATGCGGGGCGGCAACGATGATGGCGCGGGAACACGCGCCGAAAGCGCGTCGCCGGGAGGCATTCCTGTCGTGGCGGGACTCTTTCGGCGATGGAAAACGGTGGCCGCAAGCGGCGCATCGGCGCTCCTGCTGGGATTGATGGTCGTCGCCGTACGACCGGCCACCTATACCGCGACCACCGAGCTGTTGGTCTACAATCGGGAGTTTCGCCCCGGACCCGAACCCGTCGTTACCCCGGGGCCGGCCGACACGCCCCTGGTGGAAAACGTGATCGAAATCTTCCGTTCGCCCGGCGTGCTGACCCGGGTCGTCACCGCGCTCGGGTTGGGCAACGATGCCGAATTCGTCTACGTGTCGCCGCTGGCCCGGTTGGCCGGGCGCTGGTTCGCGAGCAGCCCCGAGCCGGCGTCGGCCGAGGACCGGGTGGCGGTCGAGCGCGCCCTTGCGCATTTTCAAAAGCGGCTCACGGTCGCGCGTATCGCTGCGAGCCACGCGGTGGGCGTCAGCTTCACTGCGGCGGATCCCTACAAGGCGGCGCAGGTCGCCAATGAGATTGCGCGTGTCGCCGCGGCGGTCGTGAGCAACGCGGATTCGCGGACGGCTTTGTTGAGGGAGCGATTGCAGCGACTCGGGCCGAGTGCATTGGTGATTTCGGTGGCCGATCCGCCCGTCACGCCGGACGGGCCAGCCAAAATCCTGATCCTCCTCGGGGCGATCGTCATCGGCCTCGGCACCGGGGTGGCGTTGGCGCTGCTGCGGGAGTTCACCGACCGTTCGGTTCGCACCGGCGGCCAGATCGAACATGCCTTGGGCCTGGAGTGCCTTGCCGTCGTCTCACGCCAAGCTTGCGGTGCCGGCGGGTCTCGCCCGAAGGAGTCCGACGGCGGCCCGAGGTCCGGCGTGTTGGCGGTCCTCTCGGATCGTTACCAAGGGCTGCGCCGGGCGCGCGTCGTCATCCAGTCGGTCCGCGGTCTGCGTGTCATCGGTGTGACGTCGGTCGATCCGGAAGAGGGGGCCTCGACGGTCGCGGCGCAGATCGCCCTTTCGACTGCCCTCGCGGGAAAGCGGGTGCTGCTTGCCAAGGTTCCGGACGATGGCGACTCCCCGCTTGGCGCGGTCATGCCGGTGGCAACTGGACCGGTGACACCCATGACGACGTCAGGATCGCTCGATGGCGGTATTGTTGCGGGCGCGAATGCCCCGGTTGACGTGCTGTCGCTCGTGCATCATCGAGGCGAGCTGCCGCAGGCCGATGGAAGGGCGAAGCGGCTGGACGAGGTGCTGGTCGCCGCCAAGGGGACCTACGACCTGGTGGTGGTCGACTTGCCGTCGCTTGCGTCGGGATCCGAGGCGCGGATGGTTGCGCCGGTTGTCGACGGGCTGTTGCTGGTCCTGCAATGGGGCAGCTCCGACCTGGGGCTGGCCGAGCGGAGGTTGGCCGCGTTCGGCACGGCGCGCGCCAAGTTCTTCGGGGCAATCCTCGATGGGGCCGATCCGCGTCTGATCGGACGATACGGCGACCGGTTGGCGGCGCAGACCATTGTGGCGCCGCGGCAGGCGTCCTCGGCTGTGGGCTGAGCGGATCACGGCGCCCGGAGCGCGAGGCGACCCCGGGGTCACGAGCCATTCGGCCGGTCATGGCGTGACATTTCGATGGCGCCTTCGCTTCGATGCGGCGAGGGCACGAACAAATCCGACCGATCCGGGCATCGGGTCCGGCCGGATTTGGCATCATTGAGCAACCGATCGTCCTCGAAGCACTTCGCGTGCGACAATCGGCAAGATCCGGATATCGCGGAGATAGCGGCCGGCAAGCCGTCGTGGGTCGCGGGCGAGACGGTACAACCACTCCAGTCCGGCGAACCGGAGCGCTGGCGGCGCGCGTCGTTCGATGCCGGACGCCATCAACAATCCGGCGCCGATACAAAAGGCCACTCCGCCGCGCAGGTTGCGGCGCACGCAGGCGTCGGCGACGATCTCCTGGCTCGGGGATCCGACGGCGAGAAACACGACCGCCGGCAGGTGCCGCGCGATGAAGTCGACGACTTGGTCGACGGCACCGCGCGTTTCGACGAAACCCATCGGTGGATTGTGATGAAAAACGGCGGCGGGACCGGGCAAAGAATGGAGCCAGTGCGAGACGCGCGCGTCGCCGCCGATCACCACCAGGCGCTTGCCGCGGATCCATTGAGACGTCAGCAGGACCGACACGAGATCGCTTCCGCGAACCACCGGAAGCGCCAAGCCGCCGGCCCGCAGCAGCAGCTGGAGTACCCGGCTGTCGTTGAGGCACAGCCATGCGCCGTTGTATATCGCGCGAAGCGCGCTCCGCTCCACGATTCGCAAGACGTGGTCGGCGTTGGGCGTGACGACATAGCGAAACGCGCCCGCTGCCGAACCGTCGGCGTTTTCGATCGTCTGCCGCGCGTGGTCCAGTCCGGTGACGTCAGAGTAGCGGATTCCGAAAAGCGGACGCGCCGGCGACGGCATGCGATCGGCTGTGGACATGTCGATTCCTCGGGTTTCTTCGCAGCAAAAACGAAAGGCGAGGCGGTCCGTTCCACCAATCGCATCCGAGTCGTGCGTCGCCGCCGAACGTGTCTTCGGGGCGCGTCCGAGGCTCCGGTTGGGAGATGCGGCGTTGCTCCGATCGGCCGGGCGTCGGGAATCGGCTTCCGTGTTCAACGGTGCCGGGAGCCGACTTCATCTCCCGACAGAGCCGGGTGTGCCGCACCGTTTCCGTCGAGCCTGGCAGGTGCGCTGCCGGTCACCTCCGACCCGCCGTTCGGCTGGGAAACGGGCGACTTGTCCGGCGTGCTGCCCACGACCACCAGCCTCTGCTTCAGCAGGGCCAGTTCGAGCGCCTTGAGCAGGACGTCGCGCGACTGGACGTTCAGGATGTACGCGCCGGCGCCGCCGCGCAGGACTCGAGGAATGTCGTTGCGGGCGGAATGACCGTCTTCGTCGGCGATGGCGACGATCGTGCAATCCGGCCACGTACGCGAAAGTTTTTCAAGGAGCGGGAGATCGTCGGCCGCACCGGTCGAGCCGACGATCAGGACGCCCGGAGATTCGAGCTTGAGCGGTTCGAGTTCGTCGAGTGTGGCAGCGCTGGCAACCACCCGGAAATTGCTGGCGTGAAGCAGCGAAATCAGGCCCTCCCGTAGGAGCGTGCGCGATTCGATGATAAGCGTTGGTATGCCGCGTCTCACGCCATTCTCCCTGCACCGCAACTCGGGGCGTTTCACTCGCGACAGCGGGCCGGCCGGGAGTGTGGTGACGACATCGGTTGACGCACGACGGCCTGTTCCGGCACGCGTCCGCCGTTGCGAGCTTCTGCTGCGCGGCCGCTTCCCGCCGGGTTGGCCGAATGACGACGCCCGCACGGGCGATGCATGAACCAATCCACTGCAATGACGGGTTGTTCCGCGCGGAAGAGCCGCATACGACAGCAAAATGCGACGGGCCGGACGGCGGATCGGGACAGGCGCAAATGGCGGTTGGAACGGCGCCGAGACCGCGTCGATTTGCGGAGCGGTACTCCTTTCGAGTTACTGCGCCTGTTCTGGATATCCCCCGTCCTCGCGCTTCAGTATGGAGACAAGGACGTGCACAATTTCTCGAGTTCAACGCGACGTGAGGCGCATCAATGCTGGCGAATACGGAACTGTCTGCGGCCGAGCTGCGGGCCGTCGCGGAGCGGATCAAATCGCTCCGCCGGCAGGCGACGGAACACGCCGTCGAAATCGGCCGCGAACTGCTCCAGGTGAAGGCGAGCCTGCCGCATGGCGCCTTTGTCAAATGGGTCGAGCAGGCATGCGAATTCAAAATCCGGACGGCCCAGGATCTGATGAAACTGGCGCGGGAAGCCGATTCGAACGCGCAACTTGTCGCGCTTATGATGCCGTCGACCTTGCGCGTCTTCCTGTCGAAGACAACCCCGGCGGTGGTCCGCAGTTCGATCCTGAGTCGGGTGGCGAGCGGCGAGCATGTCTCGCGCAACGATCTGTACTCGGCGGTCCTGGCCGCCAAGTCGACCGGGCGGCCCGACCGCGCGCCGGGGCGGCACGCCGGCCCTGCGCGCCTGTCGACCCCCGATCTTCTGACGGTCGAAGAGCGGCACGCCGATATCGAAGGAGACAAGGCCCGCAAGGTGGCCGAGCTGCTGGTTCGCAGATTGAGCCGGGAGGATTACGAACGCGTCATGGACGGGATGAGCTGGGGCGTGTGGAACCGGGTTTTCGTCTGGATGAGGGCTTCCGGCGTCGCGGAATGCCGGGCGGTCGGGGATCGCCGTACGGCTTCGCTCGCCGCTCCCGCGACGTCGGTCTTCGACGCCCGGTGATGCGACGCTTTCGTTACGACGCTCGCCGGTGTCTCGGTCGCCGCAATTCGCAAAACCGCGCAGAAACCCGGCGGCACGCCACGGGTTCTCAGATCAGGAGTTGTCGGCGGCCGCCGGCGACGCGAGCGCCGGGTTGCGTCCGGCGCGGGCGCAGGCCGCGATCTCGAGGGTACGAGGCGCGCCTGTGGCCGAAGGAACGAGAAATGCGCGAGGTATGGCTGTGAAACGGTTTCGCATGGCAAAGCGCGGCGTGACGGTCACCGTGCTGTTGCTCGCCCTGATGGCAGTCGCCGCCCGTGGCGGCGCGGATCATGCGGTGCATGCCGACGACAAGCTGAGGATCAAGATATTCCAGTTTCCCGAGTTGAGCGGCGAGTACGCCGTCAGCCCGAACGGAACGATCAAGATCGCGCCGATCGGCGAGATCTACGTCGACGGCTCGTCGACCGACCAGATCGGAAACCTGATCTCGGACCGGTTCGTCCGCGCCGGGCTTTCCGACCAGCCGGGCGCGTCGGTCGAACTCCTGCAGGCACGACCGGTCTACATCATGGGGGACGTCCAGAAGCCGGGCGAATATCCCTACCGGTCCGGGTTGACCGTGCTGCAGGCCGTGAGCCTGGCCGGTGGGTGGCAGCGATTCAACGACCCGGGCATGATACGCCTGGAGCGCGACTCGATTTCGATCCGGGGCGACATGCGTAATCTGGTCACGCAGTACTATCACGTGATCGCCGAACGATCCCGCCTGAAGTCCGAACTGGCGCTGAAGACCGATATCGCGTTCCCCGCCGAGCTGATCCATCAGGCGAAGGTCGACAGCGGTCTGGCCGAGGCGCTCGACGAGGAGCGGTCGTTTCTCAACATCCACGTCGACGCGTTGCGCAACCGGATGGACAGCCTCGAGCAGACGCGCGGGCTGTATCACCGCGAGATCGAGGCGGTTTCCCGTCAGATCGAATCGAACAAGGTTCAGTACGAAAGCGTGATGCGGGAGCTCGAACAGATCAAGGCGCTGCTGGCGCGGGGGCTGACGACGGCGAACCGGAAGCTGGAACTCGAACGTACCCTGGCGCAGATCGACGTGGCGGAGCAGGGGTTCCAGACGCTGATCCTGCGCGCCCGGCAGAGCATAA
>JAVBUK010000494.1:0-3398 GCA_031555345.1 Xanthobacteraceae bacterium
TGCCGAGGTCGAAGTCGGCGCCGCCGCGCAGCCATTCGCGAATGAGGCCGGCGATCATTCCGTGACAAGCGAGCGCGGCCTTGTCCGGGGGCCATTCCCGGGCCAGGCCACCGCGTGCGGCCGCCAACTCGAATACCGCCCGCATGGCGACCCGGATCTTTCTGTCGGACGCGCGATGCTGCTCCGGCGCTTCCGCCTCGACGAAGTGCAACAGTTGCTGCAACAGCCGCCGCCGTCTGGAATCGGATTGCAGTTCGTCCAGCAGTCGCGCCGTGAGCTTCACCAGCTCGTCGAGGGGGTCGAGCGTCCGATCGAGTTCGAGCTGGCCGGCCAGTTCCTGCAGCGGAAGTCCGGTGTCGTCCAACAGGGCCATCAGCAGCCCCCGTTTGTCCTGAAAGTGCCAGCGCACCGCACCGCGCGTCAGCCCGAGCGATCCGGCGATCTGCCCGATCGACACTTCTTTCACGCCCCTGCTGGCGAACAGTTTCTCGGCAGCGACCAGAATGGCTTGGCGGGTCTGTTCCGCTTCCTCTTTTGTCCGTCTCATCGCGTCCGGTCTCGAGACCCTCGATGGCGGACCATACGAACCAATGGCGCGGTGTCAAACCGGCCATCCCGCTCGACCGGCCCGGCGTTTCGCCCGTGCCGGCAGGGTGACGTCCCCACGCCGTCACGCTATCGTGTTTCGCGCCGTCGCCGCACCGGCGGAAAAGACCGACGAGCCATCTGCAACGGGTCGAAGCATGAACGGTGATCGCCACCCAGACGACCGTGACCACGATGCGGCCCGGTTCGCGCACATCGCCATTCAACTGGGCGTGCTCGGCGTTCTCCTCTACTGGTCGTACGTGCTGGTCAGCCCTTTCGTTCCGATCGTGATCTGGAGCGTCGTGCTGACGGTGGCGCTCTATCCCCCGTTCGAATGGACGGCACGTCGTCTGGGCCACCGCCGACGCCTCGCCGCGGCCTTGATGACGATCGTGAGCCTGGCGGTCGTGGTCGGGCCGGCGATGTGGCTGGCACTGGTCCTGGTCGATTCGTTGCGGATCATGGCCGATCACATTTCATCGTTGACGATTCCGCCGCCTTCGGACGCCGTGAAGGACTGGCCGCTGGTCGGACCGTTCGTTCACCAGTTCTGGGAGATGGCCTCGACCAACCTGGCGTCCGTGTTCTCGCAGCTTTCGCCCCAGTTGAAGACGCTCGGCACCGGCCTGCTGCTGATCGGCGCCGATACCGGTCTCGGCGTGGTCAAGTTTCTGGTCGCCATCGTGGTTGCCGGGTTCCTGTTCTCGTCGGGCCCGTCCCTGGGCGACCTGGTCAGGCGCGCCGCCCGGCGGCTCTACCGCAACCGCGGGGACGAATTCGTCGATCAGGCGGTCGCGACGATCCGCGCCGTATCGAAAGGCGTGATCGGGATTTCGGCCCTGCAGGCCCTGCTGGCGGCGGCGGGCCTGATCGTCGCCGGCGTGCCCCAGGCGAGCCTGCTCGCGTTTGCCATTCTGCTGCTGGGGATCCTGCAAATCGGCCCGTCGATCGTGGTGATTCCCGCCGTGATCTGGGCGTGGGTCACCATGGATACCGGACCGGCGATCGTATTCACGGCCTACATGATCCCGGTCAATCTGATCGACAACCTGCTGCGTCCCCTGGTGATGGGGCGCGGCCTGAAGACCCCGACCCTGGTGATCCTGATCGGCGTGATCGGCGGAACCTTCGCCTACGGCATCACCGGGCTGTTCCTGGGACCGATCGTGCTGGCCGTCATGTGGGAGCTGGTCGTCGCCTGGGTCCACGAGCGTGAAGCCACGTGACCGCGGCGCGGGACGCGCGCAATGCGGGTTCGACGGCGGCGTGGTCCTTCTCGCGAGAACCCGGCGCCAGCAACCCGTCATCCCGTCGCCACCAGCGCAGCGGCGACGAAGGCCAGGTTCACCACGGTGATGCCACCCACCGTCGCCAGGTGACGCCAGCCCAGCGAGGTGATCGACGCGACCGAGGTGCCGAGCCCGAGCGCCGAGATCGCGATCAGCAGGCCGTCGGTCGAGGCCTCCACCAGCCAGTACCTGACGCCGGCATAGAGCGGGGCCAGCGGGGTCGCCGGCAGGATGCTGTTGACGATGCACAGGGCGAGGAACACGAAGGCGAACACCGGCACCGGCACGCGGGCATGGGTGGTCGCGCCGCCGCGGGCGAACCACCAGCCGATGCTCAGCACCACCGGCAGCAGCAGAAAAACACGGAACAGTTTGACCACCACCGCGGTGTTGCCGACCTGGTCGGACACCGCGTATCCGGCGCCGACCACCTGCGCGACGTCGTGGATCGTCCCGCCCAGCAGAATGCCAGTCGGATGCGGGCCGAACCCGAGCGCGACCGCGAGCACCGGATAGAGCACCATGCCGATCGTCGCCAGGGCGTTGGCGGCGATCACCACGAACACCACGTCGGCGTCCTTGCCGCGATAGGCCGGCAGCACGGTCGCGGTGGCGAGCGCCGCCGACGCCCCGCACACCGCGGTGGCCGCGCCGGCGAGCGCCCCGTAGGCGGCCGTCAGGCCGGCCAGCCGCGCGAACACGAATCCCGCCAGGATGGTGACGACCATCGAGGCGACCACGACGATTCCGGTCGCCAGCCCGAGCGCCGCGATGTCGCCGAGCGCGATGCGCAGCCCGAGCAGCGCCACGGCCCAGCGCAGCAGCTGCTTGACGCAGAACCCCAGGCCCGGCTTGAACGCGGGACGCGCCGCGACCGGACTGAGGACGATTCCGAGGATCAGCGCCAGCACCATCGGGGGAATGGCGACAATGCGGGCGATCGGCGGCGCGGCATGGACCGCGATCACCGCGACCACGACCGACAACACCAATCCGGGCGCGATCACGCGGACGACCCCCGCGGCTCTGCGCCCGAGGGCGGTGGATCGGATTTCGGCCATGAATCGGGTCTCGCTCGTCGCGGCGTCGATCCGACAGTCCTCGCCGCGATGCCGACGACCAAAGGCACGACACAGCCGAACACAGGAGGGTAACGGCCAGCTTGCGCTCGCCGACACGAAACACCCGTTCGTCGGCGCGCGGGATGACATTTCTCAAGACCGCCCGCGGCTTGCCGGCGATGGGGGCGCACCGCGGACGGGCACCGCCATGGGATGCCCGCACGCACTTGGTTCGTCGGTCCGGCGCCGGCAATTCAGCGGCGCATGGATCACGTCCGGACCTTGGCCTCGCGGATCGGCAGGTTGACCAGGGCGGCGAATGCGGCGAGCAGAATGTCGGCGTACCACATCCACAGATAATGGCCGTCGTGCGCCATCGCGATGCCGCCCAGCCAGGCGCCGAAAAAGGCACCGATCTGGTGGGTCAGGAGCTTCAGGCCGAACAGCGTGGCGAGGTAGC
>JAVBUK010000431.1:0-4940 GCA_031555345.1 Xanthobacteraceae bacterium
GGCCGGGCTCGCCCCGGCCATGTGATTTGTGGCCAGCTTGTCGCGTCGGCGGACCACCAGCGTCCGCTTGCCGCTACCCGGCCGGTCGTCTGACGCCACGGGCGATCCCCCACAGGCCCTGGCGCAGCAAGGTGACCAGAACCACCACCGACGTGACCGCGCCGGGATGGGCCAGGAACAATTCCCGGCTCGCCTCCCAGGGCGCCCACGTGGTTCCGAACAGCGTGGCTTCCGGCAGCCCCATATAGACGGACGCAACGGCCGCAAGGCCGAAGCCGACGACCGAAGGCAGGCGCGCAAGCCGGACCAACGCCAACACGGCCAGACCGGCGATCATGCCGACGACGGTCTCGAACAAGAACTCGTCGTGACCGGACGTGAAGACATTCTGGTGGACGGCAAAACCGGTCCGCCCGGTCGTCAGGTGGACATAGAGCCAGCCATTGTAGAGCGCCGCCGCGGCCGCCAGCAGCATGGCATCGAGGCTGGTGCCGACGAGCCGCACGGTCCTCGCGGCACCGCTCATACCGGCGGCGTGCCGGTGGCGGCCAGGACCTCGCCGGCGAGATAGAGCGATCCGGAGATCAGGATGCGCGGCGGCGGCTCGAGCGCGAGTTCGCCGATACGGACCAGCGCTGCCTCGATGCCGTCGGCGGGATCGGCCGGCACGCCGATCCCGCGGGCGATGTCGGCGATCTCCTGCGGCGGGCGGGTGTTGTCCTGGTGGATCGGGATGGCGACCAGACGGCGCGCCAGCCCGGTGAAATTGCGCAGAAAGCCTTCGGAATCCTTGGTCGACAGCATGCCGACCACCAGCACCAGCGGCCGCGGCACGCGCTCCTCGAGATCGGCGAGCGCGGCGGCGGTGATGCGGCCGCCGTCGGCGTTGTGGCTGCCGTCCAACCACAGCTCGCTGCCGGCCGGCGCGATCGCCGACAAATCGCCGTTCAGCCGCTGCAGACGCGCGGGCCATTCCGCCTTGACCACGCCCTGCTCGAAGGCGGCGACCGACAACCCCAATCCGGCGGCACGAATCGCCGCGATCGCGGCGCCGGCATTGTCGAACTGGTGGCGGCCGAACAGGCGCGGCCCGGGCAGATCCAGCAATCCGTCGCCGTCCTGGTAGACCAGCCGGCCACGCTCCTCGCCGGCGACCCAGTCCTGGCCGGCGACGTGCAGCGGCGCGCCGATCCGCGCGGCGCGATCGGTGATCACCGCCAGCGGCCCTTCGGTCTGGCGTCCGATCACCGCCGGCACGCCGCGGCGCAGGATGGCGGCCTTTTCGATCGCGATCTTTTCCAGGGTGTCGCCCAGGAATTCCATGTGATCCATCGACACCGGGGTGATCACGCTGGCGAGCGGCCGCTCGATCACGTTGGTGGCGTCGAGGCGTCCGCCCAGCCCGACCTCGAGCAGCAGCAGGTCGGCCGGATTGCGGGAGAACAACAGGAACGCCGCCGCGGTCTCCAGCTCGAACACCGTGATCGGCGCCTCGCCGTTCGCCCGCTCGCATTCCTCCAGCGCGGCCGCGAGCTCCGCGTCGTCGACGAACACGCCGCCGCCGACCCGCCCGAGCCGGAAGCGCTCGTTGATGCGCACCAGATTGGGCGACGTATAGACATGCACGCGCCGGCCAGCGGCCTCGAGCATCGCGCGCATGAACGCGACGGTCGAGCCCTTGCCGTTGGTGCCGGCGACGTGGATCACCGGCGGCAACCGCCGCTCGGGATGCCCGAGGGCGTCGAGCACGCGCCACATGCGGTCGAGCGACAGATCGATCCGCTTGGGATGGAGCGCGAGCAGCCGCTCCAGAATGGCGTCGACCCGGGTGATGGCCACGCTATCGCCCCCGCTGGCGGGAGAATGCGGCGAACCCGGGATGCGCCGGTCGCGACGTCACGCTCCGACCTCCATCGGCGCCGGCAGCCGCAACGGCTCGTCCGCCTCGATGGCCGGCAGCTTGGCGAGGATGCGGCAGAGGTCGGACAGGACCGTCCGCAGCCGGTGGCGGTGCACGACCATGTCGACCATGCCGTGGTCGCGCAGATACTCCGCCTTCTGAAACCCCTCGGGCAGCTTTTCGCGGATCGTCTGCTCGATCACCCGCGGCCCCGCAAAGCCGATCAGGGCGCCCGGCTCGGCGATATGCACGTCGCCCAGCATCGCATAGGACGCGGTCACGCCGCCGGTGGTGGGGTTGGTGAGCACGACCACATAGGGCTTGCCGACCTCGCGCAGCCGCTGCACCGCGACCGTGGTGCGCGGCATCTGCATCAGCGAAAAGATGCCCTCCTGCATGCGGGCGCCGCCCGAGCCTACGAACAGGACGAACGGCGAGTCCTTGTCGACCGCGGTTTCCAGCCCCTTGATCACCGCCTCGCCGGCCGCCATGCCGAGCGACCCGCCCATGAAATCGAAATCCTGCACGCCGATCACCACCGGCATGCGGTCGAGCTTACCGAAGCCGAGCTTGATCGCGTCGTTCATGCCGGTCTTGGCCCGCGCATCCTTGATGCGCTCGGTGTAGCGACGCTCGTCGCGGAACTTGAGCGGGTCGATCGGCACGTCGGGAACCGCGATGTCGAACCAGGTCCCGTTGTCGAACATCGACTTGAGGCGCGCGTTGGCGCTCATGCGCAGATGGTAGTCGGAGCCCGGGATGACGAACTGGTTCGCCTCCACGTCCTTGTAGAACACCAGCTGGCCCGACTCCGGACACTTGATCCACAGGTTCTCCGGCACGTCGCGCCGCAGGAAGCTGCGGATTTTCGGCCGCACCACGTTGGAAATCCAGTTCATGCGCGTCCCTCAGTTCCGGCGCCCGCAGACGTCCGCGTGGCGCCGACGCGAGTTGTTCTATTCCGCCGCGGCCGGACGTGCGCGACGCACGCCGGCGGCGAGTTCTGCGACCAGGCCGGCCACCGCCGGCACGGTTTTCGCCGTGGCCTTGCCGTCGGCCAGGCTCGCCTGCACCCGATCGACCAGCGCCGAGCCGACCACGACGCCGTCGGCGCTGCGGGCGACGGCCTGTGCGTGCTCCGCCGTCTTGACCCCGAACCCCACCGCCACCGGCAGCGCGGTGTGCCGCTTGATGCGCTCGACCGCCGCGGCGACCCGGCCGAAATCGGGCGTCGCCGCCCCGGTGATGCCGGTGATCGAGACGTAATAGACGAAACCGGAGGTGTTCGCGAGCACCACCGGCAGCCGCGCCTCGTCGGTGGTCGGCGTCGCCAGCCGGACGAAGCTCAGCCCGGCCGCGAGCGCCGGCAGGCAAAGCTCGGCGTCCTCCTCGGGCGGCAGATCCACCACGATCAACCCGTCGACGCCCGCCCGTTCGGCTTCGGCGAGGAAGCGGTCGACACCGTAGACGTAGATCGGATTGAAATAGCCCATCAGCACGATCGGCGTCGAAGCGTCGCCCGCCCGGAAGGCGCGCACCAGTTCGAGCGTCGCGGCCAGCGTCATGCCGGCGGCCAGCGCGCGCAGGCCGGCCGCCTGGACCGCCGGACCGTCGGCCATCGGATCGGTGAACGGCATGCCGAGCTCGATGACGTCGGCGCCGGCGCCGGGCAGCGCCCTGACGATCTCGAGCGAGGTCGCGGGATCGGGATCGCCGGCCATCACGAAGGTGACCAGCGCGGCGCGACGCGCACGCGCGAGGTCGGCGAAGCGGGCATCGAGACGGGTGGTCATCGGACGAGCCTCACAAGCCTTTGGGGGCACGGTCGGTGAGCCGGGCCTGGTGTTGCTGCCGCCGCCTGGCGGCCAGCCGGACGTTCATGACGCCGATCATGAAGCAGACGATCACGCCGATCAGTTGCATCCACTCGCGACGCTCGATCGGCGGCCCCGCCTCGAACAGCCGAACCTTGACGAAATTGGCCAGGAACAACGACGTCACCACCACCAGCACCCAGCCGACCAGCTTCTGTCGCGTCATGACCGGCGCCCGCTCAGATGCGCGGCGACGGTGGCGAGGTCCTTGTCGCCGCGGCCGGACAAATTGACGACCATCAGGTGGTCTTTCGGCTTCGTCGGCGCCAGCTCGGCCACCTTGGCGAGCGCGTGCGCCGGCTCGAGCGCCGGAATGATGCCTTCGAGGCGGGAGAGCAGCCGGAACGCGTCCAGCGCCTCCTCGTCGGTCGCCGACAGGAAGCCGACGCGTCCGACCGCATGCAGCCAGGCGTGCTCGGGGCCGATCCCGGGATAGTCGAGCCCGGCCGAGATGGAGTGCGCCTCGCTGATCTGGCCATCGGCATCCATCAACAGATAGGTGCGGTTGCCGTGCAGCACCCCCGGCCGCCCGCCCGCGATCGAGGCGGCATGCCTGCCGGTGGCGATACCGTGGCCGGCGGCTTCGACGCCGTAGATCTCCACCGCCGGCTCGTCGAGACACGGATGGACAAGCCCCATGGCGTTGGAGCCGCCGCCGATGCAGGCGATCAGCGAATCCGGCAGCCGACCCTCGCATTCGTGAAGCTGCGCGCGGGTCTCGATGCCGATGATCGACTGGAAATCGCGCACCATCATCGGATAGGGGTGCGGTCCGGCGACCGTGCCGATGCAGTAGAAGGTGGTGCCGACATTGGTGACCCAGTCGCGCAGCGCCTCGTTCATCGCATCCTTGAGGGTCTTGGCCCCCGAGACGACCGGCCGCACCTCGGCGCCGAGCGCGTGCATGCGCTGGACGTTGGGCTGCTGCCGCTCGACATCGACCTCGCCCATGTAGACGATGCAGTCGAGCCCGAACTTGGCGCACAGGGTCGCGGTGGCGACGCCGTGCATGCCGGCACCGGTCTCGGCGATGATGCGGCGCTTGCCCATGCGGCGCGCCAGCATGATCTGGCCGAGCACGTTGTTCACCTTGTGGGCGCCGGTGTGGTTGAGGTCCTCGCGCTTGAGATAGATGCGGGCGCCGCCGAAATGCGCGGTCAGCCGCT
>JAVBUK010000430.1:0-3669 GCA_031555345.1 Xanthobacteraceae bacterium
CGCGGCGGCGACGAACTCGTGACCGTCGCGCGTGTCGCCGGTGACGGCGAAGAACGCCTCCCCGGCCGCGATCGACCGGCTGTCGATCGACACCCCCGTCACGACCTCGCCCAACCGGCCCAACCGGCCCGCCTTCATGCCCGCGACCATGGCGTCGATCGTCCACAGCGCCGTCATGCCTCCTCCTCGATCGCGGCCGCGGCCGCCTCGTGATCGCTGAACGGCAACGTGGAGTCGCCGACGATCTGGCCGGTTTCATGGCCTTTTCCGGCGATCAGCAGCAGGTCGCCGTCGCCGAGCCCGGCGACGGCCGCGCCAATCGCCGCCCGGCGATCGCCGATCTCGATCGCGCCCGGCGCCGCCGCCAGGATGGCGGCGCGGATGGCCGCCGGCGCCTCGCTGCGCGGATTGTCGTCGGTGACGATGACCTGGTCCGCCTTCTCGGCCGCGATCGCCCCCATCAACGGACGCTTGCCCGCGTCGCGGTCGCCGCCGCAACCGAACACGACGACGAGACGCCGGCGCGCATAAGGACGCAGCGCCTCCAGCGCCTTGGCGAGCGCGTCCGGCTTGTGGGCGTAATCGACGATCACCGGCGCGCCGCGGCGATGCCCGACGAGATCGAGCCGGCCCTTGGCGCCCACCAGCGTTTCCAGCGCGGCGAACACAGCCGCCGCGTCGCTTCCGGTGGCGATCGCCTGCCCGGCCGCCAGCAGCGCGTTCTCGACCTGGAACGCACCGACCAGGGGCAGCCGGACCCGGTAATTTCTTCCCGCATGGATGACCCGCAACGCCTGGGCACCCCCCTCGATCGCGACCTCGGCAAGGCGGATGTCGTCTCCGGTGCGGCCGACCGTCAACACCGCGAGGCCGCGCCGCCGCGCCGCCGCGACCACCGCGCCGGCGTGGTCGTGATCGGCCATCACCACCGCGGCCCCGCCGTCGGCCAGCACCCGTTCGAACAGGATCAGCTTGGCGGCCAGATAGGCCTCGAAGGTCCGGTGATAGTCGAGGTGATCGCGCGAAATGTTGGTGAAGGCCGCGACCGCGACGCGCACGCCGTCGAGGCGGCGCTGGTCGAGCCCGTGCGAAGACGCCTCGAGCGCCAGGTGAGTGACCCGGTCGCCGGCCAGGAGATCCAGCGTGCGGTGCAGCTCGACCGGATCCGGGGTGGTGAGCGATCCGTAGTTCTGGCGTCGCGGCGACACCAGCCCGATCGTTCCGATGCTCGCCGCTTCGTGTCCGAGCGCCGCCCAGATCTGCCGGGTGAAGACCGCGACCGAGGTCTTGCCGCTGGTGCCGGTGACGGCGGCGATCGTGGCCGGCTGCGCCGGATAGAATCGGGCGGCGGCGTGCGCGAGCGCGCGACGCGCATCGGCAACCTGTACGAGGGCGATGCCGTCCGGCAGCGGGTTCGCGGGGACCTGTTCGGTCATCACGGCGACGGCGCCCGCCGCCACCGCCTGCGGGATGAAACGCGTGCCGTCGGCCTTGGTGCCGGGCACGGCCACGAACAGCCAGCCCGGCCTGACGGCGCGACTGTCGGCGGTGATTCCCCCGACGGCAACCGCATCGAACCGCGACTCGCGGCGAGCGTCCTCGGGCAACAGATCGCGCAACGTCAACACAGATCAATGGGCTCCCGCCCGGGGCCGACGGGCGCCGGGATGGCGCCGGTTTACCGCGTCTGCCGCGCGGAAGCGAGGATCAATCGATCCGCCGGGGGAAGATCGGGCCGCGGCTCGAGCCCCAGGATGGGCGCAATCCTGGCGATCACCTTGCCGGTTACCGGCGCCGCATTCCATCCGGAGGTGGCATATCCGTGGGTTTCCGGAATGGGTTGCGGCTCGTCGAGCATGATCAGAACGAGGTAATGCGGATCGTCGGACGGCATCACCGCCATGAAATCGCACAGCAGCCGGGTCTTCGAATAGCGTCCGCCGACGACCTTTTCGGCGGTGCCGGTCTTGCCCCCGACGTAGAAGCCTTTGACGTCCGCCTTCGATCCGCTGCCCTTCTCGGCGTTGAGCCGCATGAGATAGCGCATCTGGGTGCTGGTCTCGGGCCTGATCACCCGTCTGGCGATCGCCCGCGCCTGCTCCGGCGTGCGTCTGAGGAAGGTCGGCGGGATCAACAGCCCGCCGTTCATCAGCGCGCCGACACCCATCAGCGCCTGCAGCGGTGCGACCGACAGACCGTGGCCGAACGAGATGGTCACGGTGTTGAGTTCGCCCCACCGCCTGGGCAGGATCGGTTCCGCGCTCTCCGGCAGCTCGGTGCGCAGGCGGTCGAGCTGGCCGATCTTCCGCAGGAACGCCTTGTGACCCTCGACCCCCACCGACAGCGCCATGCGGGCCGCGCCGATGTTGGACGAATAGGTGAAGATCTCCGGCACACTCAGCACGCGCCGCTGGGCGTGGAAATCGCTGATGTTGAAGCGCCCGTAACGCAACGGCACCCGGGCGTCGAACGACGAGCCGAGCGAGGCCTTGCCGGCGTCGAGTGCCATCGCCACCGTCAGGGCCTTGAAGGTCGAGCCCATCTCGTAGACCCCGGTGGTCAGCCGGTTGATGCGGTTGGGATCGAGCGCTTCGCGCGGACTGTTGGGGTCGTAGTCGGGATGCGACACCATGGCGACGATCTCGCCGCTGCGCACGTCGAGCACCACGCCGGCCGCCGCCTTGGCCTTGTACTTCTCGCGGGCGGCGATCAGTTCGTCGCGCATCGCGTGCTGGACCCTGAGGTCGACCGCCAGCGCGACCGGCTCCTGCTGGCGATCGGACGCGAACCCGGCGCGGTGCAGGTCGGCGAGGCCGTTGCTGTCCAGCCACTTCTCGATTCCGGCGATGCCCTGGTTGTCGACGTTGACGTGGCCGATGATATGCGAGACTTCCGCCCCGCTGGGATAGACCCGCTTGTTCTCGGTCAGGAAGCCGATGCCCGGAATGCCGAGCCGATGGACTTCCTGCTGCTGCTTCGGCGTGATCTCGCGCTTGAGCCAGACGAAGCCGCGTTTCGAGCCGAGCCGCTCACGCAGCTCCGCGGTGTCGAGATCGGGCATCACCGCGGTCAGGAGCTCGATCGCCTCGTCGACGTCGATGATGCGGCGTGGCTCGGCGAACAGCGACGGCATCTTCACGTCGGTGGCGAGCACCTGCCCGGTGCGGTCCAGAATGTCGGGGCGCGCGGTCGCGACAGCGTCGCCGGAACCGGCGCGCCGCCCCCCGTGGCCCTCGGGTGTCACCGCGAACATCACCAGCTTGACGGCGATGACCGCATAGATGGCGACGAAGCCGACGATTGCCAGGCCGATGCGCGCCCGCGCCTTCCGGTTGCGGTCGACGTTGCGGCCGTACAACAGCGCCTGCACCAGCCCGAAACGCCAAGCGGGCGCGCGGCGGGCCGGCGCACCGTCGGTCTGCCCCGGAACAGCGGTGGCGTCCATTGTCACCTCGCAGGCGCCGGCGTGGTACTGCCGGTCAGAATGTCGTTGTCGAGCATGGCTCCGATCGGGTCGGCCGGGTCGCGCGAATCGATCGTCGGCAGACGCTCCGGCAGCTGTTCCAGGCTGTCGAATTGCGCCACATCCATCGGGACGAGCTTGAGATGACGGCCGGCCAGGCCCTGGATGCGGGCCGGGTTGTCGAGCCGCGACCATTCCGCCCGGAG
>JAVBUK010000446.1:0-4519 GCA_031555345.1 Xanthobacteraceae bacterium
GTTGGCGGCGACCATCGGGTCGAGATGGAGCCGCTTGGCCTCGTCTCCGGACAGCGGCGCACAGACGATGCCGGAGGTGTGCCGGATGACGAAGGCCATCTTCTCGGGCGTGCACAGGGACGCCGCGACGAACAGGTCGCCCTCATTCTCGCGATCGTTGTCGTCGGTGACGACGACGAGCTCGCCGCGGGCGAAAGCCGCCACCGCTGCTTCCACCAGTTCGAACGATTCGGATGTACTCATCAAACGTCCCTATACTCCGACACCAGGCCTTGCAAACGGCCAGGCGGGCGCCGCGCCGACCTGGCCTCGATTGAGAAGATAGTGGTCCGCGATCACGCACGCGACCATCGCCTCGCCGACCGGAACCGCACGGATGCCGACGCAGGGATCGTGGCGCCCCTTGGTCACGATCTCGGTCTCGGTGCCGTAGCGGTCGACCGTCGCCCGCGGATGGAGGATCGACGAGGTCGGCTTGACCGCGAAGCGGGCGACCACCGGCTGCCCGGTCGAGATGCCGCCCAGGATGCCGCCGGCCTGATTGGACAGGAAACGGGGTTTGCCGTCGTCGCCGAGCCGCATTTCGTCGGCGTTCTCCTCGCCGGTGAGCGCGGCCGCCGCGAACCCGGCGCCGATTTCCACCCCTTTGACGGCATTGATGCCCATCAGGGCCGCCGCCAGGTCGCCGTCGAGCTTGCCGTAGACCGGCGCGCCGAGGCCCGGCGGAACGCCCTCGGCGACGATTTCGACCACTGCGCCGATCGACGACCCGCGCTTGCGAATCTCGTCGACATACCCGGCAAAAACCTCGGCTGCCACGGCGTCGGGACAAAACAACGGATTGCGGTCGACCTCGGCCCAGTCCCAGCGGCTGCGGTCGATCTGGTGCGGCCCGACCTGGACCAGCGCGCCCCGCACGCGAAGCCCCGGCACGACCTTGCGGGCGACCGCGCCGGCCGCCACCCGCATCGCCGTCTCCCGCGCCGATTGCCGTCCCCCGCCGCGGTAGTCACGCACACCGTATTTGATGTCGTAGGTGTAATCGGCGTGGCCAGGCCGATAGGTGTCCTTGACCTCGGCGTAGTCCTTCGATCGTTGGTCGGCATTGTCGATCAGAAGCCCGATCGGCGTCCCGGTCGTCACCTGGATCCCGAGCGCATCGTCGGTGAACACGCCGGACACGATCCTGACCCGGTCCGGCTCGTGCCGCTGGGTGGTGAACCGCGACTGGCCCGGCCGGCGGCGGTCGAGATCGGGCTGGATGTCGGCCTCGGTCAGCGGGATGCGCGGCGGACAGCCGTCGACGACGCAGCCGATCGCAGCACCGTGGCTCTCGCCGAAGGTCGTGACACGAAACAAATGACCGAACGTGTTGTGGGACATCGCCTGCGACCGTGAACTCGGCGCTTGGTAGCCCGCTCGTCGGAATCGGTCAAATCAACCTCGCGCGGCGCGGCGCAGCGGCCTCCCGCAACCCGCCCCACACCCGGATCCCGCCCGACCTGAACCGGCATTCATCCGGCTGAACGGCCATTAAGGTCAACCTGAACGTCCGTTAACATACGGAAAACGTTGAGCTTTTTTCAATTTTTCGATTGCGGTCGGCGGTCCGATGCAGTATGTGGTTTGCATCGGATGAGGGGCTTAGTTCTCAAGCCGATTTAACTTCTCGATGGAGAGACATCATGGCGAAGAAGGCCAAGAAGGCGAAGAAGGCGAAGAAGTGAGCTGATCCCGCTTTGTTGCGCCCCCGGGCGCAGCAGCGATCGCTCTCGGCTTTTCGTCTCGCGCAGGTCGCAGACGACGCCGACAAATGGATCGATAAGGGCTGGCGATCGCCGGCCCTTTTCCATTTTGGCGCGCACCGGCACGACCGCGCCCCTACGACCACGCCCGATGATGGCAATCGTCGGTTTCATGCCGAACCCACGCGATCTCTGGCGATCCGCGGTGCAAGAGTTCGCGCAGACGCCGCGCGAAGGTGCCGAACCCCGACCGATCCGAGGAACCGGCGTGGCGGATTTCCGCGTCAGGCACACTTGGTCAGGCACACCTGGTCAGGCGTCCGGGCGCGAGCACGTAGACCACGCCCTGATCGACGTCATGGGCCGGCGCCACCGCCGGCTCGAGCATTTTGCACAACACGAACAGCGCCCGCGCCACGCCGCCGTGCGACACCACAATCGTGTCGCGATCCAGACTCTCGTACCAGCCGCGCACGCGAACCAGCAGTTGAGCGTAGTTTTCCCCGTCCGGCGGTCGGAAATTCCACTTGTCGCGCTCGCGCTCGGCGAGTTGGCGCGGCGCAGTGGGATGCTTGCGCAAGTCCGCATAGGTGAAGCCCTCCCATGCCCCGAAGGCGAGCTCCACCAGCCGCACGTCGGTGCGGTAGCCGCCGGGCGTGAGCCCGAGGCCCGCCCGCACCAGCTCCATGGTCTCCCGTGTCCGCGACAGCGGGCTGGCGACGAATCCGATTTGCGCGAGGCTCCGGTGATCGCGTGCGAGCAGGTCGCGCACTACGGCGCCGCAATGGACCGCCTGGGCCCGGCCACGATCGTTGAGAGGAATGTCCCGCTGGCCCTGCAGCCGGCCGACCGCATTCCAATCGGTCTCGCCGTGACGAATGAAGTACAGCGTCGGCTGAGACATCGCCCTTGCACCGTCGCCGCTCACTCCTTGGCGACGGCGATGTCAGGGGCGTCCGGGTGCTTCATGCCGACGATGTGGTAGCCGGCGTCGACATGGTGAATGGCGCCGGTCACGCCGCGTCCCATGTCGGAAAGAAGATAGACCGCAGTGTCGCCGACCTCCTCGATCGTGACCGTGCGCCGGAGCGGAGAGTTCAGCTCGTTCCATTTCAGGATGTAGCGGAAATCGCCGATGCCGGAGGCCGCCAGGGTCTTGATCGGCCCGGCCGAAATCGCGTTCACCCGGATGTTGCGCGCGCCCAGGTCTGCCGCCAGATAGCGCACCGAGGCCTCCAGTCCGGCCTTGGCGACGCCCATCACGTTGTAGTGCGGCATCCATTTTTCCGCCCCGTAATAGGTCAGCGTCAGCATCGAGCCGCCGTTCTTCATCAACCGTTCGGCGCGCTGCGCCGCCGCGGTGAACGAATAGCAGCTGATCAGCATGGTCTTGGCGAAGTTCTCGGCGGTCGTGTCGATGTAGCGGCCGTCGAGCTGATCCTTGTCGGAATAGGCGATGGCATGGACCAGGAAATCGAGACCGCCCCATTTGTCGGCCAGCATCGCGAACACCGCGTCGATCGTCGCCGCGTCGGTCACGTCGCAATGCCCCACGAACAGTCCGCCGACCTCCTCCGCCAGCGGCTCGACCCGCTTCTTGAGCGCTTCGCCCTGGTACGTGAACGCGAGCTCCGCGCCCTGCTGGGCCGCAGCACGCGCGATTCCCCAGGCGATGGACCTGTTGTTGGCCACCCCCATCACCAAGCCGCGCTTGCCGCGCAGAAGCCCCCCGGATTGCGGCATCATGCTCCTCGTTTCAGCCAGGTCGCCGACCCGTCGCTTCGTATGGCACAGGCCCTCGTGCCCAATCAAGCTGGCCGGCAACCGGCTCGTGTAGAGATTAGTCGTATCGCCATTCGCGTGTAAAATCGCCAACGACACCCTCACGTTAGGCAATTCCGCCGAGCGCCGCGAATGCGCGCCGGTGATTTGCGTGGCGAAAGTTTTCCGGGCGTAATCCGGTCGGCCGGCGCGGCCACCCCTCGGCTTCGGTATCAGCCGAGATCCTCGCGGGGATCGTAGGGACGGCTGGCGCGCCAGGTGCGCATCAATTCCTCCAGCTCCGGATCGGAGTGCGCCGGCAACACGATCCGCACCGTCACCAACAGGTCGCCCCGGCCTTTGCCCGGCAGCCCCTTGCCCTTGAGGCGGAAGGTCCGCCCGCTCGAGGTGCCGGCCGGGATCGCCAGGTCCACCGCGCCCTCGAGGGTCGGAACGCGCACCTTGGCACCCAGCACCGCTTCGTAGAGCGTCAGCGGCAGTTCGAGCCTCAGGTTGGCGCCGTCGCGCTCGAACACCGGATGCGGCGCGATCTTGACCGTGATCAAGACGTCACCGACCCCACCGGGGCCGGGCAAGCCCTGCCCTTTCAGCCTGATCTGCTGTCCATCGGCGAGGCCCGCCGGAATCTTGACTTCGACGTCTTTCCCGGTCGGCAGATGGACGCGTCGCGTTCCACCGGTCGCCGCTTCGACCAGCGAGATCGTGGTGTTCGCCGCCACGTCCTGTCCGCCACCGGCCGCACCGAAGTCCTGGGTATCGAATTGGCGCCCGTCGAATCCGGTTCGCCGCCGACCGGCCCCGAACATGTCCTTGAGGATATCCTCGAACCCGCCGAACCCGCCCTGGCGGCTGCCCGCGCGCCGGGCCCCGTCGGGCCCCCAGGTGAAGGTTTCGAACGTGGCGCCGTCGCCGCCCATTCCGCCACGCGGATGGGCGCCGAAACCCTCGAACCCCTGGAACCGGGGCTTGCCCTCGGCATCGATCTCGCCGCG
>JAVBUK010000138.1:0-4074 GCA_031555345.1 Xanthobacteraceae bacterium
GTCTGCGTGCCTGTTCTGTGATGCAAGCGCTGGAAAAAGTTCATCGATCACGTCAGGCAGGGCGGCGAAGTGGCTGATCAGGCGGTCGGCTCCGAGATCGGTCGCGGGCGTGGTGGCGTATCCGAAATCGACCGCGATCACCGGAATGCCAGCGGCGCGGGCGGTCGCGACATCGGTTTCCGAGTCGCCCACCATGATGGCGGTGGCGGGATCTCCCTGGGCCGCCAGGATGGTCCGCCGCAGCACCTCCGGGTTGGGCTTGGGCATGCCGAATGTGTCGGGGCCGCTGACGGCCGCGAAATGCCGGCGTAGCCCGAGCGCATCGAGCAGGCGCAGCGCCAGCGCCTCCAGCTTGTTGGTGCATACGGCAAGGCGGCAATGCCGGGCCGCCAATGCGTCCAGGGCCTGGTGGACGCCTGGATATGGGCGGGAGCGGTCGGCAATATGCTCGGCATAGCAGCCGAGATAGTCCTGGTAGAGGCTGGCGAGCCCGGCGTCGGTGCAGGTCAGGCCTTTGCGCACCAGTGCCCGCTCGATCAGCGTCTTGACGCCACCGCCGATCAGCGTCAGGGCTTCGTCGTACGGTATTTCGGCAAGCCCCTCACGGCGGAAAACGAGGTTGAGGGTATCGATGAGGTCGGGGGCGGTGTCGACCAGCGTCCCGTCGAGGTCGAAGACGACAGTTGGAGTCATGCTCCTGTCGCTACAGGGATGCGTTGGGATGTGCAAGCATCGGTCGAGGCTCCGCAAGGTGATGACGCGGTAACGTGGCGCGGATTTTCGCTAGGCGGCGACCGGCAACGAGGTTAGATAGGCGTCGCTTTTGAACAAGATGGCAGCCGCGACCCTGATGGACGCCGACCCGCTCAAACGCCAGGCCGCCCGGCGTGCCCTCGATTTCGTACGGTCCGGCATGACGCTGGGGCTGGGCACCGGGTCGACGGCGCGCCATTTCGTCGACCTTCTCGGCGAACGTGTGCGGGCCGGGCTCGACATCGTCTGCGTGCCGACATCCGCGGCAACGCGGGCGCAGGCCGAAAGCCTGTCGATTCCGCTGACCACGCTGGAGGAGGCGCCGGAGCTCGACCTCACCGTGGACGGGGCCGACGAGATCGCACCCGACCTGACCTTGATCAAGGGCGGCGGCGGGGCGTTGCTGCACGAAAAAATCGTTGCGTCCGCGTCGGCGCGAATGATCGTGATCGCCGACGCGAGCAAATATGTCGAAACGCTGGGCCGCTTTCCGTTGCCGATCGAGGTGGTATCATTCGGGGTGGCCGCGACCCGCCGTGCCATCGAAACGACGGTGGCCGCGGCCGGGTGCCCGGCGCAGGCGCGGTTGCGTCTCACCAAACAGGGCCATCCTTTTGTCACGGATGGCGGGCACCTGATTCTCGACGCGGCGCTCGGGCGCATCACGGCTCCGGCGGCACTTGCCGCCGGGCTGGCGATCATTCCGGGGGTCGTCGAGCACGGCCTGTTCGTCAACATTGCCACGACGGCGATCATCGCCGGATCGGACGGTCTCACGATCGTCGAACCATCCTGATTCACACTTGCCGAGGAGTCGTTTCATGTCCGCCACGAAGACCGTCCGCATGGCCTTGGCCGCTGCCGTGCTCGCCTGTGCGGCCGGGGTCGCGCCAGCGTCGGCCCAACAGCCACAGCAGTCCCCGCCGCCGTCCGAGAACGCCATTGCGATGGCGCGGGAGTTGATCATCATGAAGGGCGGCAACGTGCTTTTCGAACGGGTCGTTCCCGGCGTGGTCGAAAGTGCCAAGAACGACTTCGTCACCACCAATCCCAACCTCAGCAAGGAATTGGCCGAGGTCGCCGCCGCCCTGCACAAGGAAGCGGACGCCAAGCGTGCCGAGATCGTCACCGGGGTCGCGACCATCTACGCCTATCGGTTCACCGAGCAGGAGCTCAAGGACCTGGTCGCCTTCTACAAGACGCCGCTCGGCCAGAAGACGATCGTCGAGGAGCCGGTCGCGATCGACGCGTCGATGAAGTACGCGCAGGCCTGGTCCGCCGAGTTGTCCCAGCAGGTGCAGGCCCGCTTCCGCGACGAAATGAAGAAGAAGGGTCACAATCTGTGAGCGGATCGGCCGGCGGCGACGTCGACCTGTTCGTCATCGGCGCC
This sequence comes from Xanthobacteraceae bacterium, assembly GCA_031555345.1. GTDB lineage: Bacteria > Pseudomonadota > Alphaproteobacteria > Rhizobiales > Xanthobacteraceae > Astrobacterium. Next base: position 2,144 of record JAVBUK010000138.1, read on the forward strand.
GGGTCGGGCGGCGTGCGGGCCGCCCGGATCGCCGCCGGCTACGGTGCGCGCGTGATGATCGCGGAGGAGTACCGTATCGGCGGCACCTGCGTGATCCGCGGTTGTGTGCCGAAGAAGCTGCTGGTCTACGCCGCGCGTTTCGGCCACGCGTTCGAGGATGCCGCCGGCTTCGGTTGGCGCGTGCCGCCGCCGTCGTTCGATTGGGCAGGGCTGATCGGCGCCAAGGACCGGGAGATCGCCCGGCTGGAGGCGGCCTACACCGCCAATCTCGCCGGCGCGGGGGTGGAGATCGTCAAGAGCCGTGCGGTCATCGAGGCCGCCAATTCGGTCCGGGTGACCGCGACCGGCGACCTTGTCCGTGCCCGGCACATCCTGGTCGCGACCGGGGCCGTCCCCCACATGGGCGACGCCATTCCCGGGCTCGAGCACGTGATCTCGTCGAACGAGGCGTTTCATCTGCCGCAACTGCCGCGCCGCGTGCTGGTCCAGGGCGGCGGCTACATCGCGGTCGAGTTCGCCTGCGTTTTCGCCGGGCTGGGATCCGAGGTGACGCTGGTCTATCGGGGCGAAAACATCCTGCGCGGATTCGACGACGACGTGCGGGCGCATTTGCGCGCCGAGATGGAGCGAGCCGGCATCCGGATCGTCACCGGCAAGGTCGTGACCGCGGTGGAAAAGGACGGCGGGTCCTTCCGGTCGCGGCTGTCCGACGGCGGCGAGATCGTCGGCGACCGCGTGATGTTCGCGATCGGGCGACGTCCGAACGTCGCCGGTCTCGGGCTCGAGGCCGTCGGGGTCCCCTGCGGCCACAACGGCGGCATTGCCGTCGACTGTTTTTCGCGCACGGCGGTGCCGTCGATCTACGCGGTCGGCGACGTGACCAACCGGATCAATCTCACCCCGGTGGCGATCCGCGAAGGGCACGCGTTCGCCGACACGGTCTTCGGCGGCCGTCCGACCGAAGTCGATCATCTCGATGTTCCTTCTGCGGTGTTCTCCGAGCCGGAGGTCGGGGTCGTCGGGTTGACCGAGAGCCAGGCGCGCGAGCAGCTCCCTCGGGTCGACATCTACAAGACCTCGTTCCGGCCGATGAAGGCGACCTTGTCCGGCCGCGACACCCGCATGCTCATGAAGCTGGTGGTCGACGCCGCGAGTGATCGCGTGGTCGGCTGTCACATCGTCGGCGAGGGAGCCGCCGAAATGATCCAGCTGGCCGGCGTCGCGGTGAAGCTCGCGGCCACCAAGGCCGATTTCGACGCCACCATGGCGGTGCATCCGACCGCCGCCGAGGAACTCGTAACTCTGCGCGTGCCGGCCGCGCGTCACCGGGCGGCCGGATAGGGCGCCGCCCGACGGCGGTTCGCGACACTGGCTTTTTGCCGGCCGCCTCGTGTATAAGGCGGGCAAGCTCACCACATTCCGTGCGGCTCACGCGCAGGCTCGAGGCTGCAGGCAGAGGAGTATCGGCGTCATGGCCGAGCGTTGGACGCCCGACAGCTGGCGCAACAAACCGGTCGCCCAGGTGCCGGACTATCCCGACCCGGCGGCGTTGGCCGACGCGGAAAAGCAGCTCGCGTCGTTCCCGCCGCTGGTGTTCGCAGGCGAGGCGCGCAACCTCAAGCGCAGTTTGGCGCGCGTCGCGGCCGGCGACGCATTTCTTCTGCAGGGCGGCGACTGCGCCGAGAGCTTCGCCGAACACGGCGCCAACAACATCCGCGACTTCTTTCGCGTCTTCCTGCAGATGGCGGTGGTGCTGACCTATGCGGGCGCCTCGCCGGTGGTGAAGGTGGGCCGCATCGCCGGGCAGTTCGCCAAGCCGCGTTCGTCCCCGACCGAGAAGCGCGGCGGGGTGGAACTGCCGAGCTATCGTGGTGACATCATCAACGGCATCGAATTCGACGCCGACGCCCGCACGCCCGATCCGCGCCGCC
>JAVBUK010000265.1:0-3299 GCA_031555345.1 Xanthobacteraceae bacterium
GGACCGACGCCGCGCTTCCGCGTTGCTCGTCGCCGCGCCACTGCCCCTTTTTTATCCGCAGCGCCACCGGCGAGGATTTTTCCGCGTCGGTGTTGGGCCGGTCTAACGCGGCGCGCAAGGCGACGCGATCCACCGCCGCCAGCGCTTGTCGCGTCGGCGGATGGAAACGCTCCAGCACCGGCAGGGCGTCCAGGTTCAAACCGAGCGCGAGCGCGTCGACCTCGACCGAGAGCGGCTCGAATCCCACCGCCTGATCGAGGAGTTCATGATCCTCGCCAATGTGGCGGCGGCGGAGACCCTCGAGCGCGCGCGCATCCCGTTGATCTACCGCGTGCACGACCAACCGACCCTCGACAAGCTGGAGGCGCTGCGCGAGTTCCTCGCCTCGCTCGAAATCAACCTGCCGAAGGCGGGCGCGCTCAGGCCAGCCCAATTCAACCGCATTCTCGCACGCGTGAAGGGCCACGACGTCGAGACCCTGGTCAACGAGGTGGTGCTGCGCAGCCAATCGCAAGCCGAGTACGCCGCCGAAAACTACGGTCATTTCGGCCTGAACCTGCGGCGCTACGCCCACTTCACCTCGCCGATCCGCCGCTATGCCGATCTGGTCGTCCACCGCGCCTTGATCCGCGCCCTCCAGCTCGGCCCCGGCGGACTGCCCGACGACGCCGACACCGCCGCGCTCGGCGAGATCGCGGTGAAAATCTCCGCCTGCGAGCGTCGCGCCATGGCGGCAGAGCGCGAGACCGTGGACCGCCTGATCGCGCATTTCCTCGCCGACCGGATCGGCGCGACGTTCGAGGGCCGCATCGCCGGGGTCACCCGCGCCGGCCTGTTCGTCAGACTCGACGACACCGGCGCCGACGGCTTCATTCCGGCGGCGACCGTCGGCAACGACTACTTCCGCTACCACGAGAACAAGCACGCCCTGATCGGCGATCGAACGGGCGAAACCTATCGGCTCGGCGACCGCGTCACCGTGCGGCTGGTCGAAGCGGCGCCGGTCGCCGGTGCGCTGCGTGTCGAGCTCCTGTCGGAAGGCACCGCCGGCCGCCCCGGCGGCCGCGGGCGCCCGGGCCCCCGACGCGAGCGTACGCGCGCCTCCCGGCCTCCCGGTGCGGAAAAAGGCGTGCGCAAACCCAAGCGCCGACGTTGAACGCGAGGAAACGACAATGTCCGACGGCACCCCCGACCGCCGCCCAACCGATCGTTCAACCGATCGTTCAACCGATCGTTCTCTTGGCTCCGCGATGTGGCGCGGCTTTCGCGGACGATGTCCCGGCTGCGGCGAAGGAGGCCTGTTCGGCGCATTTCTCAAAGTCGCCGACGCCTGCCCGGTCTGCGGCGAGGAGCTGCATCATCATCAGGCCGACGACGCGCCGGCGTATTTCGTCATCGTAATCGTCGGTCACCTGGTCGTACCGCTCGCGCTGTCGCTCGAGGTCGCCCACGCACCGCCCTACTGGGTGCATTTTGCCCTGTGGGCGCCGTTGACGATCGGGCCGGCGCTGGGCCTGCTGCAGCCCATCAAGGGAGCGATCGTCGGATGGCAGTGGGCGATGCACATGCACGGCTTCGATCGCCGCATCGATGCCGACCAGCCGCCGCGGTGGACCGGGCGCGAAACGACCGAATGCCGATGAACGATATCGCCGACCGTCTCGCCCGCCTCGACCAGGTGGCCCGCAACCGCCCCTTTCCCAACGTCCGTCCGCGCGACGCCGCCACCCTGATCATCATCGACCGCACCGGCGGCATCCCCAAGGTGCTGCTCGGGCGCCGCCATGCCGGCCACAAGTTCATGCCCGGGGCTTTCGTGTTCCCGGGCGGACGCGCCGAGCCCGCCGACCGCCGGATGCCGGTCGCGGCCCCTCTCGACCCCCGCATCGAAGCGCAGCTGATGATGCAGGTGCAGCGGCCGAGCCGCGACCAGGCACGGACGCTGGCGCTCGCCGCGATTCGCGAGACTTTCGAGGAGACCGGCCTGATGATCGGCCGCCGGGCAGCGCCGCTGCCCGCGCCGTCCGGACCGTGGGCGGAATTCGCTGACGCCGGGATATTGCCGGACCTCACCGGGCTGCACCTGATCACCCGGGCCATCACCCCACCGGGGCAGGCCAAGCGGTTCGACACACGCTTTTTCGCGGTTGACGCCACGGAGGTGGTCGAGCGGCGCGACGGCGTCGTCGGCTCGGACAGCGAGCTGACCGAGCTGGTCTGGGTGCCGGTTCAGGAGGCCGCGCAGCTGGGACTGATGGCAGTCACCCTGGTGGTGCTGCAGGAGCTCGAGGAGCGCCTGGCGGCCGGGCTGCCGCGAGACCTGCCGGTGCCATTCTATCGCGTGCGGCACGGCCGGTTCGCGCGTTCCCTGCTGGGGCAGCCGGGGTAACATGCGGCCGGCGAGGCCGGCCGGCTGAATTGGCCATTTCCTTGACTTTTGGTCGCCGATGACTAGTTTCCTGGCCAAATGCGGCCCTGGCCGCTTGTTTGAGGATCGATCATGGCCAAGGCTGCTTCCATCAAGATCAAGCTCGTGTCGAGCGCCGATACCGGCTTCTTCTACGTGGCGAAGAAGAACTCCCGCACCCAGACCGAGAAGATGGTGAAGCGGAAGTACGACCCGGTCGCCAAGAAACACGTCGAGTTCCGTGAAGCCAAGATCAAGTAGGCTGCGCGACACGTCGAATGCGGTCGGGGGCGCCATTGCGGCGCCCTTTCTCGTTTGTGGACGTGCGCCGGCCGTGGCCATGCGCCCCCGAGGCGATGGACGGATCGACGGAGGCCGACAACGATTTCGGGGCGACGCGGGACGATAATGGCGGGCGACAAAAATGGCCGGCCGGGAGCGGCTCATGAGGAGGCCACTCGCGCCACTCCCGAACCGGCCTAGCCCCACGGACCCAGGAGATGCGGCGGACCTGAGCATTCCGTAGGGTTTTGTCAGCAGGATGCGTACCGCCCGGACGCCTCGGCAACCCAGCCGCGCCACACATCCCTGTCGCCAAACCCGCCTAAGGCTACCCGAAGCGCACGGGAAATCAACCAGCGATCAGATGGATTTAGCGGTTTCCATTTACCGCAAACCTGAAGGCGGGATGGCTGGTGTGGTTTGGATTCGACGTTGCGACGAAGAGCGCGCCGCAAGCGTGATCGGACCGTCAAATCCACCACACTGGGTGCATGATCAGGCGGCGTCGGCCACGACCCGGTTGCGGCCCTCGCGCTTGGCACGGTAGAGCGCCTGGTCGGCGCGCTTGAGAAGGCTGGCGGCACCGTCTCCGGCCCCGAGCGCGGCCAAC
>JAVBUK010000516.1:0-3135 GCA_031555345.1 Xanthobacteraceae bacterium
GGCGGCCGAGGCGGCGGCCAACGTCGCCTATCTCCGGCAGATGCTGTCTCAATCCAACGACTGGAAGAAGATCGCTCGCCCGCGGGCGAAAGGCGGCAGCAAGGTCGAGTAAGCGCCGCCGCACCGCCCGCCACCGCCCGCAGGATTACGTCGCGACCGGCAGCCGAGCCTTGCTCGCGCACCGCCAGACCCGGCCGCTCCGGAATCCGGATCCGGCGGATTTCGGATCGCCGGGCGGCCGCCGGCCCACCCGCGGTCCCGGGAACCCGCCGGGCACCGCCGCGGTTACAGATCCATGACCTTGATGGCGGCGGGGCCGAGGATGACGATGAACAGCACCGGCAGGAAGAACAGGATCATCGGCACCGTCAGCTTGGGTGGCAGTGCGGCGGCCTTCTTCTCCGCCGCCGCCATCCGCATGTCGCGGTTCTCCTGCGCCATCACCCGCAGGGTCGACGCCATCGGCGTGCCATAGCGCTCCGCCTGCTGCAACGCCAGACACACCGACTTCACCCCGTCCAGGTCGGTCCGCGCGGCGAGATTCTGGTAGGCCTGACGCCGGTCCGGCAGGTACGACAGCTCGGCGGTGGTCAGCGTCAGCTCCTCGGCGAGCGCGATCGACTGCGAGCCGATTTCCTCGCTCACCTTGCGAAACGCCGCCTCGATCGACATGCCGGACTCGACGCAGATCAGCAACAGATCGAGCGCATCCGGGAACGCCCGCTGAACCGACAGTTTGCGGTGCGAGATCTGGTTGGTGAGCAGCACGTACGGCAGCTGCATGCCCAGATAGGCCGCGAACACGCTGACCAGACCCTTGACCAGCGCCGACTGGTCCCAATTGGCGAGAAAGAACAGATAGAAGGCCGCCAGCGCGGAGGCGGCCAACGGTGACACCATACGCAAGAACAGGAACACCATGTAGGGCGCCTGGCCGCGATAACCGGCCTGGAGCAGCTTGGCGCGCGCCGCCTCCTGGCCGACCCACTTCCCCAGATTGAACTGCTCGACCACGCGTTGGATGTACTGCTTGGGCGAGCTGCGCAGAGACACCTTGTCGCCGCGCGCCAACCGCTCGCGTTCGCGCTGCCGGATCTTTTCCCGTTCGATGGCGACCGATTTCATGCGCCGGCCGAGCGAGTCGGTCGACAGCAGCGGCATCGCCAGCGTCAGCACCGTGGCCGTCGCCGCGACCGCCGCCAGGGCCGTGGCAACCACACGCGGATTCGTCACCTTGTCTATCAGCAGGTCGAGCATGGCACGTACTCAGAAATCGAAATTGATCATCTTCTTCATCACCACGACGCCCGTCGTCATCCAGAAGGCCGAAGCGGCCAGCATCCACAGGCCACGCGTATCGGTCCACAGCAGCGTGATGTAGCCCGGGCTGGTGAGATAGACGAGGAACATCACGATGAGCGGCAACGCGCCGATGATCGCCGCTGACGCCTTGGCCTCCATCGACATCGCCACGATCTTCTCTTTCATGCGTTTCCGGTCGCGCAGCACCCGCGACAGGTTGCCGAGAGCCTCGGACAGGTTGCCGCCGGCACGCTGTTGGATAGCGACGACGATGCCGAAGAAATTGGCCTCTGCTAACGGCATGCGTTCGTACATCTTGGCGCACGCGTCGCCGAGCGGGATGCCGATCGCCTGGGTCTCGATGATGACGCGGAATTCGGTGCACACCGGTTCGGGCGAATCGGCGATGATCACCTTGATCGAGTCGAGCAGCGGCAGGCCCGACTTGACGCCGCGCACGATGACATCGACCGCGTCGGGGACGTGGGAGATGAACTTAGCCTCACGTCGCTTCCTGAGAAAACGGAGCAGCCACTGCGGAACGCCGAAGGCGCAGACTCCGGCTGCGACCAACGCCAGAGCGAGGTCGAGAGGTTGGCCGAAACGGAAGCAGGAAAACGCCGCCATGAACGCCGCGGCCCCGATCGCGCCGCTCACAATGAAGAACTTCTTCTTCGACCAGTCGAGCCCAGCCTGCATGATGCGGGTCGACAGCGGCGGATTCTTCGCGTTCCTGTTGCGGGCTTCGAGGTCCTTGAGGGTATCCTCGACCTGTTCGCGGCGCGAGCGCACTTGACCACGGCCGGCGCCACCGCGTGTCGCGGTCGACTTGGCGACGCTGTCCACCCGCTGTTCGGTGGTCCGTTCACCCGACAGGATCGGATAGATGAACACCCAGGCGACACCGGCCACCGCCCCGGCGGCCAGCACCACGACCGCGATCGTCTTGATATCCATGCGTCTCAGCCCTTCGCCGACTGCACGACTTCCGCGGCGTCGAGGGCGGCCGCCAGCCGCTTTTCCTCGCCGAAGTAGCGCGCGCGATCCCAGAAGCGCGGTCGCCCGATCCCGGTCGAGCGATGTTGTCCGATGATCTTGCCGTTCTTGTCCTCGCCCTCGATGTCGTACACGAACAGGTCCTGGGTGATGATGACGTCGCCTTCGAGTCCCATCACTTCGGTGATGTGCGTGATCTTGCGCGAGCCGTCGCGCAGGCGCGCCGCCTGGACCACGACTTCGACCGACGCGCAGATCATTTCGCGGATGGTGCGCGTCGGCAGCGAGAACCCGCCCATCGTGATCATCGATTCCAGACGCGACAGCGCCTCGCGCGGACTGTTGGCGTGCAGCGTCCCCATCGACCCGTCGTGGCCGGTATTCATCGCCTGCAGCAGGTCGAACGCCTCGGGACCGCGCACCTCGCCGACGATGATCCGTTCCGGCCGCATACGCAGACAGTTGCGGATCAGGTCGCGCATGGTGATCTGGCCCTCGCCCTCGAGGTTGGGCGGCCGGGTTTCCAGGCGGACCACGTGCGGCTGCTGCAACTGCAGCTCGGCGGCGTCTTCACAGGTGATGACGCGCTCGTCGTCGTCGATGTAGCGCGTCAGGCAGTTGAGCAGCGTGGTCTTGCCGGAGCCGGTGCCGCCGGACACCAGCGCGTTCACCCGGCAGCGGCCGATGACCTTGAGGACGTCCGCGCCGGGCGGCGAGATCGAGGTGAAGCGGACAAGCTGCTCCAGGGTGAGCTTGTCGCGCTTGAACTTGCGGATCGTCAGGGCCGGGCCGTCGATCGCCAGCGGCGGCGCGATCACGTTGACGCGGGAACCGTCG
>JAVBUK010000022.1:0-8906 GCA_031555345.1 Xanthobacteraceae bacterium
ACACGTCGTTCACCGCGACCAGCCCGCCGAACCGCTGCACCACGTTGCGGAGTTCGAGCAGCGGGGCGGTCACGGCGCCGCCTCCTCTTGCCGGCCGCCGGCCCGGCGGACCGGCCACCGGGCGAGGTCGGCGAACAGCCCGACCAGGCCGTCCGGCCGCATCAGCGCGATCGCCACGATCAGCGAACCGTAGACGATGAGATCGACCCCGCGCCCGGTGCCGCCGACATACGAACGCGTGACCTCGGTCAGGGGAATCAGGATCGCCGCCCCCAGCGCCGGGCCCCACAGGGTTCCGATCCCGCCGAGCACCGCCGGCAGCGCCATCAGCAGCGAAAACTGAAAATGCATGACGCTTTCGGGATCGATGTAGGAGACGAACTGGGCGTAGAAGGCACCGCCGAGGGCGGTGAAGAAGGCGGAAATCGCCGCCGCCGACATCTTGGAATGGAACACCTCCACCCCGAGGCTCTCGGCGGCCTCCGGATTGTCCTTCACGGCCTGCCACCAATAGCCCCACTTCGACTCCTCCATGATCCAGGTGGCGAGCCACGTCATCACCGCCAGGACGAGGGCGAAGTAGAAGAACGGCAGCTTGCTGCGGGTGAACTGGAACGTCAGCCAGCTGTCGCCGCGCACCGGGATATCGATCCCCAGCGCCGCCCCCGCCCAATCCCAATTGTGGAACAGGAGAAGACCGACTTCGGCGATGACGATGGTGGCGATGGCGAAGTAGTGGCCGCGCAGCCGAAAGCACAGCGAGCCGAGCGCCAGCGCGATCGCGGCCGACACGACGCCGCCGCACAGCATGCCGAACCACGGCAGCACGCCGAACCTGGTGAACAGCAGGGCGGTGGTATAGGCGCCCAGCCCGAAGTAGAGCGCGTGGCCGAGGGAAATCTGGCCGCAATAGCCGCCCAGGATGTTCCACGCCTGCGACAGCGCGACGTACATCAGCGTCAGCACCATGACGTTCTGCCAGTAGACGTCGCCCACCAGCAGCGGCAGGGTCGCGACCAGCGCCGTCAGCACGCCCGCCAGCACGAGGTCCCGGCGGCGGTGAGGAGCGAGAACCGGAGGCACCATCAGCTCATTCCGAACAGACCGCGTGGCCGCACGAACACCACCGCGAGATAAAGGAGGTAGATGCCGATGAACTTCAGCGACGGCGGCAGCACCATGGCGGTGATCGCCTCGACCAGGCCGATCACCACCCCGCCGGCAAAGGCGCCGAATATGCTGCCGAAGCCCCCGAGCGCGACGGTGACGTAGGCGATCAGGGCGAACGAGGCGCCGACGTCGGGATAGATGTAGAAGAAGATCGCCATGACGGCCCCGGCGAGCCCGACCAGCGCCGCGCCCATGCCCCAGCCGAGCGCGAAGACCCTGTTCCGGTCGATGCCGACCAGACAGACCGCGCCGGGGTCCTCACGGGTGGCTTCCAGCGCGCGACCGAAATCGGTGCGGCGAATGATGACGAACAAGGCCCCGAACGCCGCGACCGATATCAGCGCGCCGACGAGCTGCGGCAGGGGCAGGAATATGCCGAACACCGACACGGTCCTGCCCCCCAGCCAGGTGCCCGCGATGGTGCGGTACTCCGGGGTGAAGAAGTACTGCGCGAGGCCGCGCAGCGCGATCGCCATGCCGAACGTGGCGAAGATCTGCACCATTCCGACGTTGGCCTTCGCCCGCATGGCGAACCGCACGATGCCGGCATAGACCAGGGCCCCGACAACGAACATCGCCGCCGCGACCAGCGGCGCCGACAACAGGGGATCGAGTCCCAGGAACACCGCGCACCCGAGAGCGACGTACATCGCCAGCATCAGGAATTCGCCGTGCGCGAAGTTGACCACGTCCATCAGTCCGAAGATAAGGGCCAGCCCGACGGCGATCAGACCGTAGAGCAGCCCCATCAACAACCCGCTGACCAGACTTTGGGCGATGATTTCCAGAGTGAACACCGGATCCTCGGAACGCGCTCTGGTTCTATTTGTTCATCGGCCAGATCGCCTCGGCGACCGCCACCGACTCCGGGAAGATGGTGGCGAACTTGGCCCCGTCCCATTGCAGCAGCACCGGATCCGCAAAGGTGTTCTGGCCGCTGGCGTCGAACTTCACCCGCCGCCACGGCATGATCGTCCGCTCGCCCGGCAGATCGGTCGCCGCCAGGGCGGCACGGATCTTGGCGCCCTCGATCGACTTCGCCCGGTTGACGGCATCCGCCATCACCACCAGCCCCATGAACTGGCGCGAGGAGTAGTCGCTGAAATCCTTGCCGGACCGCGCCTTGAACATCGCGTTGATCTTGCCGACCATCGGCCGCTTGACGGCGAGGTCGAGCGAGAAGCTGCCGCGCGAGATCGAGCCCTTGATCAGGTCGCCGACGGCGTCGTACAGCGCCTTTTCCGAAAAGCCGGCGTTCTGGGCGACCAGCGCCTTCGGCTTGTAGCCCAGTTCGGCCATCGTCTTGATCACCAGAATCCCGTCGGTGGTGTAGGTCGTCGGCATCAGCACGTCGGCGTTCGCCGCCTTGAGCTGCTGCACCTCGGCGGTCAGCGACGGCGAGTTGGCGCGGTACTTGATGTCGGCGACGATCCTGTAGCCGCGCTCCTTGGCCAGGTTGAGCTGGGTGGTGGCCGAGTCGGTGCCGAAGATCGTGTCCTCGTGGAACAGCGCCAGCGTGTCGATCTTCGTGCCTTTCTTCCGCAGGGCGTCGAAGAAGTCGAACATCGCCGTCGAGAACATCTCGTCGTGCGCGGCGGGCCGGAAATAGTACTTCAACCCGCGCCGGTGCAGACTCGGCGACGAACTGTCGGCGTTCACGAACGGGATCTCGTAGCGTTCCGCCGTCTGGCTCACCGTCACGGCGACCGCGCTCTGGTAGGTGCCGACGATGCCGCAGACCTTCTCCTGGGTGATCAGGCGCTCGGCTTCGGCGCGCCCCTTTTGCGGATCACCCTGATGATCCGCGACCACGATCCGCACCTTGGCGCCGCCGAGACCCGGCAGGCCGACGCCGCGCGCCAGCGGCAGGTCGAGATCGTGATCGTTGTTGACGATGTCCGCGACCGTGTCGAAGGCGTCGCGGGCGTCGATGCCGATCTGGGCATTCGCGCCCGAGAGAGAATAGAGCAGGCCAATGGCGACGTCCGGGGCGGGTTGAGCCCGGAGCCCGGTGGAGGCGGCGGCGACTGCGGCGGCGCCGGTCGTCACGGCGGTGCGGCGGGTGATGTTCATCGGGGTTCCTCTCGGTCGGCTGGGTGTCTGATCCGAATGCAACGATGATCCGAATGAAGCGGCGACTCGGCAATCGGGCGACGCTTCACACTCCGGCGGCTCGCGACCCTCGCGGCGAACGCGCCGGGACATTCACGCGCCGAGGCTGTCCGACATCAGGCTGCGGCGAGCCGCAGCCGAACATCAGAACACCGACAGGTGCGCGTTCTTCAGGTCCGTGACCAACATCGCACCGGGGGCGTGCGTGACGGCGAACGGCGGCCGCACCGTCGCGATCACCGCCTGCGGGGTCACGCCGCAGGCCCAGAACACCGGAAGTTCGTCGACCTCGATCGGCACCGCGTCGCCGTAGTCCGGACGGCCGATGTCGGTGATGCCGATATGTTCCGGAAACCCGATATGAACCGGCGCACCATGCACGGTCGGCATGCGCGTCGTCAGCTGCACGGCGCGAATGGCGTCGGCCGGCTTGAGCGGCCGCATCGACACCACCAGGGGTCCGTGGAAGCGGCCGGCCGGCACGGTGGCGATCGACGTGCGGTACATCGCCACGTTGGTGCCGCGCTCGATGTGGCGGATCGGCACGTCGTTCTGCGCCAGGACCTCCTCGAACGAAAACGAGCAGCCGAGCACGAAGGCGACCAGGTCGTCGCGCCACACCGACAGCAGGTCGGCGGGTTCGTCGACCAGTTCTCCGTCGCGCCAGACCCGATAGCGCGGCAGGTCGCGGCGCACGTCGAGGTCGGCGCCGAGCGTCGCGATCTGCGGATCGCCACGGTTCGACACGCCGAGCACCGGGCACGGCTTGGGATTGGCCTGACAGAAACGCAGGAATTCAAACGCCCAGTCGTCCGGCAGAATCACCAGATTGCCCTGCACGAAGCCCGGGGCGAGGCCCGGTGTCGGCGCGGCGAAGACGCCGCTTCGGCAGGCGTGCCGCACCGCTACGCCGGTCGCCAGCGACGTCGCGAGGAACGCCGTATCCCGGATTGCGGCAGATGAAACGCTTTGCATCGATCGGAGTCCCCGTGCGGGCACCGGCGCATCGCTGTCCGGATCGCATCCAATCGCGAGTGGTAATTATGATTAATGCCTTTTTTGTTTGGCCGGCGGAAGGCCGCGACATGCTAGACTTTCGTATGTCGAAATCGGTCGGACCAGGGACGTCGTGTCGACGACGGTTTCCGACGCCGCCCACAATGCCGCGGTGCTTCCTCTCGCGACCTCTTGCGACCTCTTGCGACTTCCTGCTGCCGGCCTCCTGTTGCCAACTTCCTCTTGCCAACTTCCTCTTGCCAAGTGCGCTCGTCCTTTTAGTGTAGGCGCGCCCGTGTCCCGGGTCCGACGTTCGGTTCCGTTGCAGCCCGCTCCGGACCAACGTCGGAACCGAAAGGACACCAGCAACGCCAAGATGCTGGTGTGGTGTTGGATTCGACGTTGCGGTGCAGCGCTCGCCGCAAGCATGATCGGAACGTCAAATCCACCACACTGGACCGGGAACGACTCATGCGCGTATTGCCGCTCGGAGACACGGCGTGGACGGTCGAGTTCGGCGAACGGATCGATCCGGCGCTGCACGGCCGTGTGCTCGGCCTGCTCGACGCCCTGGAGATGGCCAGAACCGAGGGCAGGTTCGCCGGCATCGTCGACCTGGTGCCGACATTCCGCTCGCTGACCGTGTGCTTCGATCCCTTCGTGTGCGATGGCCGGCGTCTCGGCCGGGACCTGGCCACGCTCGCCGAGACCGCGGCGGCCTCGCGCCGCCACGGACGGCGCTGGTGCATTCCGGTCTGTTTCGACGCCGATCTCGGACCGGACCTCGACGACCTGGCGCAGGCCAAGGGGTTGACCCGCGACACCGTCGTCGACCGGATGACCCACGCGGTTTTCCACGTGTACATGATCGGCTTCATGCCCGGCTATCCGTACATGGGGGGGCTGCCGGCGGAACTCGAAATGCCGCGTCTGGCGACGCCGCGCCAGGCGGTTCCGGCGCGATCGGTGTGTGTCGCCGGAACGATGTGCGGCGTCTATCCGTGGGAAAGCCCCGGCGGCTGGCGACTGCTCGGGCGAACGCCGATCCCGCTGTTCGCGGCCGACGAGGCGTCGCCGTCGCTGCTGGCGTCGGGCGACGAAGTGACATGGCGGGCGGTCGCGCGCCCGGAATTCGCCGAACTGGAAGCCGCGGCACTGGCCGGCCGGTTCTCGCGCGACAGCCTGCGCGGGGACCGGTCATGAGCGGCGTGGTCGAAGTGGCCGATGCCGGCATCGCCAACAGCTTTCAGGATCTCGGCCGGTTCGGCTACCGGGCGATCGGCGTCGCGGTCTCGGGATGTCTGGATCCGATCCTGGCGCGCTGCGCCAATGCGCTGGTCGGCAATCCGCCCGCGTGCGCGGTGATCGAGGTGCGGGCGCGCGGGCCGGCGCTGATCGTCCGGGAAGGCCGGGTCCGTTTCGCGCTGGCCGGACCGTTGACCGCCAAGGTCATCCGCCCCGACGGCGGCGCGCACGACGTCCCGGCGTGGCGGAGCATCTCGCTCGACCCGGGCGAAAAGCTGCAGGTCGGCTTTCTGTCCGGCCGGACCGCCTATGTGGCCGTCTCGGGGGGCTTCGCCTCGCCGCTCCAACTCGGCAGTCGCTCGCTCTATCAGCGGGCGGCCATCGGCACGGCGATCACCCGCGGGCTGCAGGTCCCCTGCGGCCGCCTCGCCCAGCGCGGCGCGCACGAGTTCGCGGCCCCCGAATGGCGGCACGACGACGGTCCGATCCGCGTGATGCCGGGGCCGCAGGACGATCATTTCACGCCGCAGGCGATCGCCGATTTCCTCGGCAACGACTACCGGGCGACCGAAGCGCGCGACCGCATGGGCATGCGGCTCGAAGGCGTTCCGCTCGAGCATCGGACGCCGGCCTTGGCCGACATCGCCTCCGACGGCGTGGTGCCCGGCGCGATCCAGGTGCCGGCCAACAGCCAGCCGATCATCCTTCTGGCCGACTGCCAGACGGTGGGCGGCTATCCGAAGATCGCCACCGTCGTTTCCGCCGACCTGCCGCGCCTGGCGCAGGTCAAGCCCGGCGAGACGGTCCGCTTCCACGCCGTCGATGCCGCGACGGCCAGGCAGGCGCTCGAGGCGCTGGAAAGGCGCTGGAAATGGTGGGCCTACGGCATCGCCTACCGACTTGCCGCGGCGACCGGCGACGATACCCCGCCGGCCGGCTGACCCGCGTCCGACAACAACGGGGAAGACGACATGGCACAGCGGTTGAATCTCAACTCCGACCTCGGTGAGAGTTTCGGCGCCTGGGGCATGGGCGACGACCACGCCATGCTGGGCATCGTCAATTCCGCCAACGTCGCCTGCGGCTATCACGCCGGCGATCCATTGGTGATGATCAGGACCGTCGGGCTGGCCAGGCAGAACGGCGTCAGCATCGGCGCGCATCCGTCGTTCCCCGACCTGCAGGGCTTCGGCCGCCGCCGCATGGAGGTGCCGGCGAGCGAGCTGGAGGCGATGATCATCTATCAGATCGGCGCGCTCGACGCCTGCGCGCGCGCGCAGGGCGCCAAGGTCACGCACGTCAAGGCGCATGGGGCGCTGAGCAACGTCGCGAGCGCCGACCGCAAGGTGGCGGACGTCGTCGCGACGGCGGTGCATCGCCTCGATCGGTCGTTGATCCTGCTGGCACCGGCGGCATCGCAAATCGCGCTGGCCGGCAGGGAAATCGGCGTGCCGGTCGTCGAGGAGATCTTCGCCGACCGCGCCTATCTGGACGACGGCAACCTGGTGCCGCGCAGCCGGCCGGACGCGATGGTCCATGGCGCCGCAGCGAGCCTGGCGCATGTCATGCGGATGGTCGAGGAGCGCGCGCTGATTTCGATCAACGGCAAGAGGATCCCGGTCGATCCGCAGAGCATCTGCGTCCATGGCGACAACGCGGACGCGGTGGCGACCGCCCGGGCCCTGCGCGACGGCCTTGTCAACGCCGGCTACGCCCTGGTGAGCATTCCCGACTTGTGACCAACAGCAAAGGTGTCGGGTGCGGTTCCGGCCTGGCGCGGGGTCGACGCGTGCTGCAAGACCCGGACCCGCGGCCAACGCCAGGCTGCGCCCTCGCCGCGTGCAATCGACGGCTTCTCAAACCTGGCGGTGCGCGTGACAATCGGCCGCGTACCACCGCTGAGCACTCGTTTGTCGACGTTCAAATCGAGGATCGCGATCGAGAAACGAGGGAAGGGTTCACCGACCCGATCGCTGATCGTGGGCCGGCGCGCTGCGCGAGCAGTCCGGGATTGTCGTGCAACCCGGCGGTGATCGCGGGCGTCACACAACGGCCACCTCGGTACCGCCACCCAATGGTCCCTTCCTGTCGTCACCGCCCAGCACCAATAACGCTGAGTTATGGCGCCGAACTCATATTGTATTGGACATAAGTCGTGTCCGCTTCGACCCTCACACTCCATCTCCGACCGTGGGGGCCGGGGAGAAGTCGGGCTTTCGGCATCGGGAAGGGATGCGATATGATCAACATGGCGAAGCTTGGCGGCAGCGTGGTCGCCGGATGGTTGGCGCTGTCGGCACCTTGCTGGGCGCAACAGATCACGCTGTCGTTGTCGGACCAGAACACGCCGCAATCTCTCTATCAGATGAACGGCATGCAGCCGTGGGCGAAGAAGGTCGAAGAGGCCACCAAGGGGCGCGTCAAGATCCGCACCTACTTCTCTCAGACCCTGGTCAAGGGCAACGAGATGTGGAAGGGCACCCAGGCCGGCATCACCGACATCGGCTGGATGTTCCACGGCTACTGGCCGGAACTGACGCCGTTGTCCGACGTCCTCACCCTGCCGCTGCTGCCGTTCACGACCGCCGCCGAGGGCAGCCGGGCGCTGTCCAAGCTGGTCGCCAAGTTCCCGGTGCTGCAGAAGGAATTCGACGCGGTCAAGCAGTTGATGATCTGGACCAGCAACCAGTACGTCATCATCACGACCAAGAAGCAGATCAAGACGATGGAGGACTTCAAGGGCATGAAGCTGCGTGCCAGCGGAGGTCCGCCGAGTGATCAGATCCGGGCGCTGGGCGGCGTGGCGATGCTTATCCCGATGCCCGAAACGTATCAGGCGCTGGAAAAGGGCGTGATCGACGGCGCGGTCGTGCCGTGGGAAGCCGTCCACGGTTTCCGCTTCTACGAAGTCGCCAAATACTACACCACCGCCCCGATGTCGGTGACCTACTTCTCGCTGGGGATGAACAAGCAGAAGTGGAACAGCCTGCCGAAGGACGTGCAGGACCAGATCATGAGCGTCAGCGGCCTGGAAGGTTCGAAGGCGATGGGCAAGGGCGCCTACGATTCCGCCAAGGACATGATCGACAAGCTGATGAAGGACGAGAACATCAAGTTCGAGCGCTATGTGGTGCCCGAGGAAGACGTTGCGCGCTGGCGCAAGGTGGGTGGCGACCCGGTGCGCGAAGCCTGGCTCACGAAGATGGAGGGCAAGGGTCATAAACAGGTCCGCGAACTCCTGGCAGCGGTCGAAGAGCTGATCAAGCAGTAATGCCGCCGACTTGCCCGGAGCTCCCCACCAGCGGAGCCCCGGGCGCCTTCAGGGTGGCAATCGCGAGAGTTCTGCCGCGCCACCGGATGTCCGACGATTGCCACCCGTCATC
>JAVBUK010000101.1:0-5275 GCA_031555345.1 Xanthobacteraceae bacterium
GCCTCGCGTCGGCGCAACGCGATGGTCGCGCCATTCACCCGCACCGCGATCGGATCGTTGCCGAACGCACCTTCGTGCAGGATTTCGACCCGTGCGCCTTCGACGAAGCCGATCTCCATCAGCCGGTTTTCCAGCTCGGCCGGCGGCAGGCCGGCGTGGGTCTCCGTCGCCCGGATGGTATCGATCCGGCCACGGAACCCACAGTCCGCCCGGCCGAGTGGTAATGGGCATGCGGCGGTCGGACGAACCGCGACGGCATCAAAGATTTCGCCCGCATCTTCTGGAAGTCGCCGCATCGCTGACAGTCCGTGCGAATGAGTTTCAAGAGACATGAGCATAGACAAGGCCACGAAAGCTAGTCGCTTGAAATGATAATAATCAATAGCAACAGGCGTCATGGTGACGCCGGCGGTTCCGTCGTCACGGAATTCCGGTTTCCGGGTGAGGATTTAGGCCCGAAGCCGGGAGCCGGCCGGCTGGCGTCACCCGGAAGGAGCTTTTGGCGCAGAGCTGCCGAGCGCATAGGGAATGCACCACGCCCGGCACCGGTTCCGGTGTGCCAACCCGGCAAACCGCATGGCGGTATTTTGTTGCCATTGCACCCTGGCTGCAAGGAATTGCGAGCCGCTGACCGGGCGACCGACGTCCCCGGCGGGACCGATCGGTTTTTCCCCGCCGCATGGCAACAGCAGCATCGACGACTGATGTTTCTCGACCAAACCGTAGTGACAGATGCCGTCGGGCAAGCCTCGTCCCACCGCAAAGACGATCAATTCCGGATTCCATAGCCGGAAATTGGTCAGCGCGCGGTCGAATGCCCGCGCCAATGTCATGCCGAACGTGCGCAGATTTTCCCGCGACAATTGGGCCATGACATAGTGCTGATCCCAAACGACCGCGGTCACCAGATCGGCGATGTCCGGCGCCCAGGCAATCTCGGCATCTTCGACGTTTTCGCAGCCGGTCACCTGATGCGTCAGCCGAGCTTGTGACATGTGGGCGCGCGACCGCACGATCGGGAGCCGGTTGTCAGCCGCCTTTTCGAAACTAGGCAAATCCTCCTGCCGGTCAAATCGAACAGCATTGCGGGCTCTTGAACGGGCGCCAGAATTCGAGGAAAACGGAGGGGACACCCCCTGAGGTTCGCTGGCGGACGCGCCGACATTGCGGGGGTATTGGTTTGAAGATCGATTTTCATGCGCATGTCGTTGACCGACAGTATCTCGACGACTTGGTCGGTACGCTTTCCCTGACCGCCGAGCGGACGTTCGATGGTAAGATGCTCTATCGCCATCGCGGCTACACGGTTGCATGGGCACGCGAAGACATGTTCGATCTCGACAGTCGTCTGCGCGACATGGATGCCAAGGGCATCGACATGCGCGTCCTGTCGCTGTCGACGCCGAGCGTCTACCTTTGGCCGGCCGATCGGCAAGTCGCGATCGCGCGCCGCATCAACGACGCGACGGTGCGCGACTGCCGTACTCATCCGGACCGCTTCGTGGGTCTGGCGACCCTGCCGCTAGGGGACGTGGAGGCGTCCCTGGCCGAGATTGATCGCGCGATCGACGAACTCGGCATGCGGGGGATTGCCATCGGGTCGAACATCGACGGCGTGCAACTCGACGATCCGTCGCTCGAGCCCATCTGGGCGAAGATCGATGCCCGGCGCCTGCCCGTGTTCGAACACCCGATGTTTCCGCAGGCAACCGCCGGGTTCGAGGGTTTCGAGCTGCCGCTGCGGCTCGGGTTCGTGTTCGACACCACGCTGTCGGCCGCACGCCTGATCTATGCGGGCGTGTTCGAGCGTTATCCGAATTTTCCCTATGTGATGTCGCACACCGGTGGCGCGCTGCCGATGGTGCTTGAGCGGCTGGACAACGGGTACCGGCTGTTTCCCGACTGCCGCAAGTTCATCAGCAAGCTGCCGAGCGAATACGCCAAGGCGCTCTACTACGATACAGCGTCGTTCGGCGCCGCGCCGCTCGGACTGGCGATTGCGTCATTCGGTGCGGCGCATTTGGTGTTCGGCTCCGACGATCCCTACATCGGCGCCGACACGCGCCACATCGACATCCTGCCGCTGGCACAGGCCGACAAGGACGCCATCCTGGGCGGAAACGCCCGACGCCTGCTCAAGCTCACCTGATCAACGGAAGGTCATGACAGATGCATCGTCTTGTCGCCACCATGCTGCTGTGTGCCGCGGCTTTCGCGGGAGCCACACCCGTTTCGGCTCAGGAACAGGCCGCCAAGGATTATCCCAACAAGTCGATCAAGATCGTGGTGCCGTTCGCCGCCGGCGGCGGCAACGACCTGCTGGCGCGCATCGTCGGCCAGGAATTGTCGACCGCTCTCAAGCAGCCGGTTATCATCGAGAATCGCCCGGGCGGCGGCACACAGATCGGCGCCGCCGAGGTCGCCCGGGCGGTGCCGGACGGCTATACGCTGCTGGTGTCGTCAGCGACGACGTATTCGCTCAATCCGACGCTGTACAAGAAACTGCCCTATGATCCCGTCAAGGACTTCGCCCTCATATCGCTGATCGGCCGCTTCGATCTGCTGCTGGTGACCACGCCCTCGTTCCCGGCGCGCACGCTGCCGGAGCTGGTGGCGCTCGCCAAAGAGAAGCCCAGCACGATCCAATTCGCCTCGCCCGGCGTCGCGAGTCCGCACCAGCTGGCGATGGAATTGTTGGCGTATCAGACCGGAACCAAGATGGTGCATGTGCCCTACAAGGGCGCCGGACCCGCCGTTCAGGACGTGATCGGCGGCCACGTGCCGACCATGATGCTGGATATCGCGACCGCGCGGCAGCCGGTCAGCGCCGGCATGCTGAAGGCGCTCGCCGCCTCGGCGCCGATTGCCGAATTCCCCGATCTGCCGACGTACGACAAGTTTGGCATCACCGGCTTCGAACCGCCGACCTGGATCGGCCTGGCCGCGCCAGCCGGCACTCCGCAGCCGATCATCGACCGGCTCAACAGGGAGGTCGTCGCCATCCTGCGCAGCGACGCGACGCGCCAGAAGATCGGCCGGGCCGGCGGCACCGTCATGGCGGGTACGCCGCAGCAGTTCGCCGACTTCATGCGGGTCGAGGCCGCCAAATGGAAAGTGTTGCTGGAAGCGGCGAACATCACGGTGCAATAGCGGGTCTCCCGGGACTCGCGCTGATCTATTTACGGTGCCATAATACTGTTTTGTGATGCTCTGGCTACGGCCTGCCGGCGGTGTTGGCGCGATGCGCTCCGCAGCGACACGAAACCTCCGTGCCGAACACCGCGTTTTCGAGTACAACCACCGGGCCGGCGCGGCGTACGAGGGCGAGTCGCCGAGCAAGCGGAGCACACGATGCAGATTACTGGGATGCTTCATGGGGCCAAGCTTCTGCAATTCGCGGGCTTTCCGGTCCCGGAAATCCTCGGGCCAGGCGCCAGCGAAAGCGAGATCAAGGCCCTGATCGACAAGCACAAAATGGTTTTCGTCAAGCCGGTATTTAAGGGTGGGGTGGGGAAAAAGGGCAAAGCGGGCCTGCTGGGGCGTGCTTCCGACCTCAAGACCGCGCTGAAAGAGAAGGAACGCCTTTATTTCGCCGAGCACCGGGTCGGCGGCGTGGCCGCCAAGGCGAACGGCGTCACCTTCGAGGCCGCGGTCCCGGCCGAGCATGAGGTCTACTTCTCGATCACCGATTCGACCCGCTTCCGCGCCCCGACCATGACGCTCACCCACAAGGGCGGCGTCGACATCGAGGAACTCGACAAGAGCCTGGTCGCACAGATTCCGTTCGATCCGCTCACCGGCCTCAAGGCCTTCGTGGTCGCCAATGCGCTGTCGCAGCTCAAGGCGCCGCGGCCGATCATTTCGCCGCTGGTGCAGCAGTTGCCCAAGCTGTGGGAGCTCTACCACAACTTCGGCATGACGACGCTGGAGCTCAACCCGATCCGTATGCGCCCGGAACGCAACGGCCGTCTCTCGCCGGTGGCGTGCGACTTCAAGTGCGGCTTCGACCGCGACGACGCGCGCTGGATGCGTCTCAATCTGCCGTCGCACCTGTTCGCCCTCGACTACTCGGATTTCGAGCAGGAGATCAATCAGCTGCGCACCCACCAGGGCCAGAGCGACGTCTACGTGATCAACGCCGCCGGCACCATCCTGGCGCCGACCTTCGGCGGCGGCGCCAACTCGCTGGTATCGGAGATCCTCGGCGACGACGCGATCATTTCGTCGGACTTCGGCGGCAATCCGCCGTACGAGAAGATGAAGGACGTCGCCCGCATCTGCTTCAGGCACTGGCTCAGGCAGGCGAACGTGCTGTTCATCATCGGCGGCAAGTCGAACAATACCGACATCTTCGAGACCTTCCGCGCCATGGCGGACGCGCTGCGCGAGTATTTCAGCAAGAACGGGCCGACACCGTTGTACGTGGTGGTCGGCCGCGGCGGCCCCAACCTCATCCGCGGGATGGGCGTGATGCGTGACACCCTCGAGGTTCTCGGCCTGCCCTACCGCATGTTCGGGTTCGACTCCGACATGAGCGCAGTCATCAACTACGCCAGGGCGGCCGATGCCTGGATGAAATCCGGCGGCCGCGCGGCGGTCGCGAAGGCGTTGAAGATCACGTCGCCGGAGGCGGCGTGAGCCGCGCCGACGCGTTCGAGGCATGATTCCACAGCTCGCACGCGCCGACCGGAGTGGCGGGCAGATTTCGGATGATCCGCAACACGACGAGCCGGGTGGGGTCTGTTCAACAGTTCGTTCCGGCACCCTCGCGGCGACAGCGAGACGAACTTTCCCCCACACCAGCGCATCGGATTGATTGGAGACGGCAATGTACCGGCAAGGCCAGGGTCCGTTCAAATACTATGTGGGGATCAGCTCGCTCAGCCAGATCGCCACGCGAGAGGACCGCGTCTGCGTCCTCAACATTCTCGGCGGCGAATCGAGCGACGTGACGCCGGTCGGACACGTCTATTCCGGCGGCAACGTCGTGTTCGGGACCTCGCCCGGGCGCAGCGGCCAGGTGCTGGAGACCGCGTGCGGCGCCATTCCGGTCTACGACAACGTGCTCGAGGGCTGTGCCGCCGGGCACCGCTTCAACTGTGGGGTGATCTATCTGCCTCCGTCGGGCGCGCGCGACGGCGTCGCCGAGCTGATCAGGGTCAATGCCGAACTCCGCAAGATCTTCATCGTCACCGAAAAGCTGTCGGTCCACGACGCGCGCGAGATTCGTGCCATGGGCCAGACTTACGGCGTCGACATCTTCGGTGCCAACGGT
>JAVBUK010000450.1:0-6896 GCA_031555345.1 Xanthobacteraceae bacterium
ATCATGCCGCGCATGGTCGAGCCGTAACGCTGGTAGTAGTCCTTCTGCAGGCGGAAGGCGTCGTCGGGCAGGAGATCCAGATAGTCGGACACATAGCCGCGAATTCGCTCGTCCACCTGCTGCCACAGGTTGAGGTGGTGCGGGTAGAGCGTGTTGTCGAGGTCGAACACCCAGGTTTCGACCGCGTCGAAGCCGCGAGGGCAAGGGGAGGTGAGTTCGGTCATGACGCGCTTTTAGCCCAGGTGGCGGCGGCGCGCGAGATCGATGGTGGCAGGGCCCGGCGGCGGTCGCCTCACTCCTTGAACCGCACGGTTGTGCCGCCTTTGGTCGCAATGTCGACCGGGGCGAAGCCGGTGGGCCTGAGCCCCCTGGCGGCGCAGTCGCGCTGGTCGCCGAGCTCGAACTTGGCCTCGCGGGTGCACAACGTGGTGCCGCCGCCCCAGACGAGGGGTGTGCCGCTCTTGGCGACGGCGCGGCCCTCGGCGTCCACCGCCTCGGCGAAGCTGAACACCCGGCGCGCCTGTGGCGGCAGGTCCGGCCGCAGGCACTTGCCGGGCTCGACCCGGTACCAGCCGCGGGTCACCGTCGCACCCCGTTCCTCGGCTCCGAGGGCCGCCATCACCGTGGATCCGGTGTCGTTGCACCATGACAGGCCGGTGCCGCCTGGTTGCTGCGACGCCTCGATGAGGGTGTCGAAAAACCCCGGCTGATCGGCGGCGCCCGGCGCCAGGCCGCGGTCCTTGATGAACTGCGCGAGTGCGGCTTCGGTCCTGCGGCCGGTCACCCCGTCGATCGGACTGGCATCGTAGCCGGCCATCCCCAGCAGGCGCTGGATGCCGGCGAGCCGAGCCTGCTCGTCGGTATAGTCGGACTCTTCGGCCAGCGCGGCAACGAGGCCGTCCGCTGTTTCCGACGGCTTGACCTCGGTGAACCGCGCCAGACGCTCGCCGCGTCCGCAGGCACGCGCCGACGCGATGATGAAGTCCTTTTCGCCGACGCACAGGTCGACATGGCCGGTCTGCGGTGCCGGTGAGGGGCCGTAGGCCGCCAGCGCCCTTGCGTGCAGATAGAGATGTTCGCCCGGGATGGCGCCGGCGAGAACGCCGCGGCACTCGCCGGGATCGAGCCGGATCCAGCCGCGGCTCGCCGCCGCGCCTCTGTCCTCGACCGCGAACGCCGCCTCGACCACGTAGCTCAGGCGGTTGCACAGCTTGAGATCGGCGCGGGCCGGCCCGCTTGCCGAAAGGACGAGGCCCGCCGCCAGTGCCTGACCGATGATCAGATGGGTCGCCGTCATGCTGCCGCACGCGAATCGTTCGACCCTGGAGGGATGGACCGAAGCGCCGGGCCGATCAAGCGCCGGGATGATCGCGACAAGGGGCCGGGTTCCACCCACGTGCCGACGGCGAGCCCGGGCGGGAACGGGTTCGCCATCCGTCGGGTGACCGGAAAAGCCGGCCCGGCGTCAGGTGAACAGGCCCACCACCGCATACGCGAGGGCCCCGATCAGGCCGGAGGCCGGGATGGTGACGATCCAGGCGACGACAATGCCGTTGGCCACGTTCCAACGCACCGCCGAGGTCCGCCGGGCCGCGCCGACACCGACGATCGCGCCGGTGATGGTGTGGGTGGTCGACACCGGGATGCCGAGCCAAGTCGCCAGGAACAAGGTGAGCGATCCGCCGGTCTCCGCGCAGCAACCCTGCACGGGGGTCAGCCGGGTGATCTTGGACCCCATGGTCTTGACGATCCGCCAGCCGCCGAACAGCGTACCGAGCCCCATCGCGGCCTGACAGGTGATCACCACCCAGAACGGCACGTGGAAGTCCGTCCCCATGTAGCCCTGCGAGTAGAGCAGCACCGCGATGATGCCCATGGTCTTCTGCGCGTCGTTGCCGCCGTGGCCGAGCGAATAGGCCGAGGCGGAAAAGAACTGCAGCCGGCGGAAGATGCGGTCGACCGCGAACGGCGTCGTGCGCACGAAGATCCACGACAGGACCAGCATCATCCACAGCGCGAACAGGAACCCGATCAGCGGCGACAGCACCACCCACATGGCGGTCTTGCCCAGCCCGCTCCACACCACCGCGGACAGGCCCGCCTTGGCGGTGCCGGCACCGACCAGGCCGCCGATCAGCGCATGCGAGGACGACGAGGGGATTCCGGTCAGCCAGGTCAGCACGTTCCACACGATCGCGCCGGTGAGCGCCCCGAACACCACCCGCGGCGTCACGGCGGTGTGGTCGATGATGCCGGTGCCGAGTGTCTCGGCCACGTGCAGGCCGAAGAACAGGAAGGCGATGAAATTGAAGAACGCCGCCCAGGCGACGGCGTAGCTCGGCCGCAAAACGCGCGTCGACACGATGGTGGCGATCGAATTGGCGGCGTCGTGCAGGCCGTTGAGGAAGTCGAACAGCAACGCCACCCCAATCAGCGCGACCAGCAGCGGCAGTCCGAGAGCGACGGATTCCATTGTGGGTGTTCACACGTGGTCGATGACGACGCTGCTGAGTTCGTTGGCCACATCGTCGAAACGGTCGACCACCTTTTCCAGGTGATCATACACCTCCGCCCCGGTGATGAACCCCATCGGATTGGTCAGCGACCTTTCGTACAGTTCCTTCAGGCCGATGTCGTGCAGGTCGTCGGCGCGGCCTTCGAGCTCGCCGATCTGCTCGGTCAGCCAGGTGATGCGGCCCGCCTCGGTCGAGATCGAGTGCAGCAGCGGCAGAGCCTCTTCGAGCAGCAGCGCGCATTTGACGATGGCGTCGCCCATTTCCTTCATCTGCGGCTCGAACGACCGGATGTTGAACAGCATCACCGCCTTGGCGGTCTTCTGCATCTGGTCGATGGTGTTGTCCATCGAGGTGATCACGTCCTTGATGTCGCCGCGGTCGATCGGCGTGATGAAGGTCCGCCGGACTGCGATGAGCACCTCGCGGGTGACCGCGTCGGCCTCGTTCTCCCGTTCCATGATGACCCGATAATGCTGGGGGACGGCCTCGCCGCCTTCCAGCATCGCCCGCAATGCTTCCGCCCCGCGAACAACGATCTGCGAATGCTTCGCAAACAGTTCGAAAAAACGCTCCTCACGCGGCAGCATGGCGTGAAACCAACGCAGCATGGGCCCTCCGGCTCGACTGAACGCCGGCACATAAGCTCAATTCCGTCCGCATTGCACGCGCGTTCGGCTGATAGCACGGTTCTGTGGATAGCGGGCAACCGGGGGCCGTGGAAAGCGGTAATATCAGGCCGCCGAATCGACGCGGGCAACGGGAGGCGGGGGCGTCACGGCTCGAGGTCGCCCTTGGAAAATGGTGACAGGCCGGATCGGCGCGTTCTGGGCTGCCGCATCGCGGGCGCCGGTATTTGCGCGCGGTGGCGGGCGGTCAGGTCGCCTCGCCCATGCGGCCGCGCATCAGGCCACCCACCAGTGACGACAGCGTTGGCAGTTCGTCGGGTGCAAACGGGACGGGGCGGGTGAGTTGCATGGCGGCGATCCCGAGCCGTGCCATCCGCTGTGCCGCGTAGAGTGATTCGGCGGCGGCCGACGACAACCGCTCCGCCGCGCCGCCGCCGAGGTGCTGCATCAGGCTGGCGGTGGCGAGGTCGATCGCGCCGAGCTTGCCCGCCTCGCGCACCAGCCGGCGGAGCAGGTGGGTGGTCGAGGCCGCGGTCGGGCGCAGGCCGTAGGCCTCGGCGACCTCGCGCATCATGCGCAGGCTGACCGCGACGAAGAATACCGCGTCGGTGAGCGAGGTGGGCGACAGCGCGGTGATGCCGAAGGCGCGCAGCGCCGCCTTGCGGATCGCGCTTTCGGCGCGCCGGTCGAGGGGCCGGATCACCGCCTGGCACAGGATCACCGTCTGTTCGGCCGTGGAATGGTGCAATTGCACCTGGCGCTGGAACGTGACCACCCCGGTCTCGCAGTCCTTCCGGCGCGCCAACATGGCGACGAGATCGTCGAGCGCGGCCTGCGCGTCGCGCGGGTCGGCATCGGGGCCGAGCCGGCGCTGGATCGATTCGACGCTCCTGAGCATGAACAGGCTGTTGAGTTCGTGCCAGGCAATGGCGCCGGCACCGGCGATCCCGGTCGCCAACAGGACGGTGGCCAGCGTGCCGAGTGCGGCGCTGCGCCCGTACAACGACACGATCCAATCACCCGCCTGCAGCACCAGGCCGCCGACCAGGCAGATACCGAGAGCGGTGAGCCCGATCGACACCAGCGACCGTCGGCGGCGTCGCGGCGGTGGCGCGACCGGCAGGGTGACGGCGGGTTCGGTCGGCACGATCCGGCCGGCGGTCTCGGTGGTGATGATGCGCGGCCCGCTCGCCGCCGGGTGCGGGGTGGGAGCGTCGCGCTCCACCTCGATCACCCGAGGGCGCATTCTGTCGTCCTGTCGCAGCGGCTCGCTCATCGCAGACGGTCTCCGAGCAGGTATTCGAGCGCGCAATCGAGGCGAATATGCGGAATGCCTTCGACCGGCGCCGAATCGATCGCCGGCGGCTCGAACACCGGCACGCTGAGGAACGGCGAGTTCCAGGCGTCCGGCCGCGGCGGCCGGATCGGGATCGTGCCGACGAACAGCTTCACCTGCCGGTCGCCGCCGACCGGCCGCCCGACCACCAGTTGAACGCGCTGGCCGTCGATCTCCTGACTGTCCTCGGCGGTCGAGATCACCGAGGCGATCGCTTCGACCTCAAAGGCGGCGTTGTGGGTGGTGACGTCGAGCGCCGGCAGCGCCACCATGTTGCGCAGCAGGGCCGCCAGATGGTCGCGCTGGAGCTCCGGCACATGGTCGGCCTTGGTGGCGGCGAACAGGACGCGGTCGATGCCGCCGGTGCCGAGCAGCCGCGCCAGGATCGAGTTCTTTCCGTAGCGGAAGCTCTCGAATATCGCCTCCAGGGCCAGGCGAGTGTCCTCGAAGGCGTCGGCCCCGGCCAACAGCGCGCGCAGGACATCGACCAGCACGATCTGGCGCGAATAGCGGCGAAAATGGTTCTGGTAGAACGTCTCCACCACTTCGCGCCGATAGACGTCATAGCGCTCCGCCATCAGCGCGCCGAGGGTTCCCGGTGAGGGGTCGCCGTCCGGCATGTCGAGGGGCGCAAACCACAGATAGGATTGCGCCCCTAGATCGCCTGGGCACAGGAAGCGCCCGGGCTGGAGAAAATTCAGGCCGTAGGCGTCCCGGGCTTCGATGAGGAAGGCGCGGTAGAGATCGTGTGCCTGCCGGGCCACCTCGTCGCTGGCGGCGGATCCGTGCGGATGCGCGGCGATGAAGGCGAGAAAGTCCCTTGCCGCCGCGGCACGCACGCCCTTGCGATACAGTCGCAGCGTCGCGCGCGACCATTCCGCATAGCTCTGGTCGAGCAGCGGCAGGTCGAGCAGCCACTCGCCCGGATAGTCGACCAGCTTGAGCTTGAGCGACGAGGGCTCGCCGGTGAATTGCCCGATCAGGCGTCCGATCGCGCCCGCGGGCGCGAAGCGGATATCGATTTCGATCTCGCTGATGCCTTCGGTGCGGGGCGGCCAGCTCCAGGGCGCGCTCGCCATGGTCTCGATGTTGGCCTGGTAGGGGAACCGCGGCAGTGTGGCGGCGCCGTCCTGCACCTTGGCGCCGAGCAGGCGGCGCTCGCCCACCACCTTGAGGAGCGGCATGCGATGCGGATTGTGCGCCGCGCTCAACAGGTTGTGGATCAGGCTGGTGATGAACACGGTCTTGCCGGCGCGCGAGAGCCCGGTCACCGCCAGCCAAACGGTCGAGCCGCCGGCGAGGCCGATGAGCGAGGACGTGAAGTTTTCCGTGGCGGAACGAATGTCGGCAAACAATTTGGCAGTCCCCTGACGTCCGATATGTAGATGTTTTTCCAGGCCCTGCAACGTCGGCGCGCCGCCGCTACCGCCGGCGCCCGCGTGTCCACCAAGGCGCGACGGGAGTTTGATGTGCCGCCCGGGCTCGGTCGCGGAACTGCGCCCGCCGCTCGGCTACGCCATGGCCGGCGGGCCGGCGCCGAGGCGACTGCCGGCGTTGTTCGCCACGCCGGTGATTCATCCCTGCTTCGACGGCCAGTCGAGTTGGATTGTCGGACCGGGGCCTCGCGCCGCGGATCGGGACAAGGACGGGTCGCCGCGGTGGAGCGAGGCGACGCAGCAGCTGCTTTGGCAAAAGTCCTCGATCACCCGGGCCGCGGCTTCGGCGTGGGTCGCCAGCAGCATGTGCGGCGAATCCAGCCAGTGCACGCGGCAATCGGGCTGTGCCGCCACGATTTCGTCCACGTGCTTCCTGCGCACCAATCGATCCCGACGCCCATGCAGGCAAAGCACGGGGCATTCGATCTCGCGCAATCGGTCGCGTTTGTCGACGCGCAGCACTTCCCGGGCCCGCGCCCGCATGATGTCCCGGGGCACCCTTGCCAGGACTTCACCAAGACGCGCTTCGAGTTCCGGCGTCGCCGTCGATCCCATGAGCGCGGCGACGACGATGGCAGCCGGGATCCATCTGAGATCCAGCAGCCGTGCGAACACCGCGAACCGAGTCGGCAGCGGATGCCGCGCAAAGCTGGATGCGAGAACAAGCCCGGCGACCCGCGGGTCGGTGGCGGCAATCTCTATTGCGATGGGTCCGGAAAACGATTCGCCGAGAGCAACGAAGCGATCGTCGGGAAGGCGTTCCCGGGTGTAGGCAACGAGCCGATCATAATTCAGCGGACGATCGACCGGGTAGCTGATGAGTTGAACCGACCGATGAGCCGACAGCTTGTCGGACAAGGCTCCGAGCAGTTCTCCCGTTCCATCCATGCCCGGCAACAGGACGATCGCAGTCTTGTCTGGCGTGCCCATGCCCTCCGTGTAGCATGTCGGAGGCGAAAAGAGCTAGTGCCTTCGACCGTGG
>JAVBUK010000529.1:0-7340 GCA_031555345.1 Xanthobacteraceae bacterium
TCCTCGACCATGGTCTCGACCACCTTGCCGGTGATTTCGGCGGCGACCGTCGCCTTGCGGCGGGCCACCACATAGCCCGACGCGCTCAGGCCGCCGCGCGGTTGTTCGACCGACGGCGGCGCGGCGACCGGTGAAGGAACAGCGGAGGGAGCCGGTTCGACGCGGTCGGACGACCGCTGCGGGGCAAGCCATGCGATGGCGCCCCCCGCGATCAACGCCACGATCACCAACCCCGCCACCACTTTGACGACCAACCAGCCGCCGCGCGCGGACGGCTTTTCGTCCCGCTCGATCGACAGGGAATGCAGAAGCCTGGTGCGATCGTCATCCATGCGACCCGCCCGTCGCGCGTTTCGATACGCCTTATAGATAGGTAGCCGGCGAGCACAACCCGAAGTCGGGCCGGTCGGGGCATTTTGCCATCGGTGATAACCCTCATTGGCGGCGTCGCGAAGACCGATCCATCGGATGGCCGCGCGCCGCACCTTTGCCGACCTCCATGCGCCGGCGAAAATCGTTCACCGGCACGACGCATCCTGGAATGCGCGTCTGCGTCCGAGCGGCCGGCGACAAGGATCGTCTTGCTCCTCAGGCCGCAACGGCCCCGCGGTTCGGCGCGGCGAAATGCAGGGGTCCGGATGCGTTGGGAGCGATCCGTCCCGAACCGACGTCAAGCGCGTGACCCTCGGCGCGTTTCTCGCCGTTGTCGCCGTCGGCAGACTCGACCTCGGCTCTTGCTCCTGGTCGTGCCGTCCTGGTCAGCCACGTCCTTCCCTGAACTCCGGTGGATGCGCCCCTGACGGGACCCGACCACGGTGCGGCCAAAGCGCACGAAGGCCGCGCACCGAAAGAAACGAACGCGGCGCCCTTCAGTTGGGCCCCGTTGCCGCAACAGCGCTCAGGAACGCGGCCGATGATATCGGGTGCGCGCCCGGCGCGTCGGCGGCGGCACGACATAGGCTGGATTCTGGTAGCAGTACCCGCCGACGCCGCTGATCGAAGCCCGGCATTGACGAACATTGTAATACAAACACTCGGTGACGCCGTCATTGTAGAAGGCACACCAGGGGTGGTTGCGCGAGAACTGCCAGGGGAACAATCCCGGCTCCCGGTACTGGGCCTGGGCCTGCTCCCCCGCCGTCGCGGCCAGCCCCAATCCCAGCAGACATCCGAACCACAGCGCGCGCATCGTCACCTCCGCCTTCGAGCCCGGGAACGCGATTGTTCCGCGAATCGTCGCCGCTCTATAGTCGAGGGCGTGCGGTTCGCAAAATCGAGATTCGATTGCGGACAGTCCCGCCGGCCCGCCGGGGGCGCGCCGCCCGGGCGCGACGAAATCCGGCCGAATCACCGATGCGCGAGACGAGGGAAGCCCCCAAACGGATCCGCCGGCCTCCATCCAGGAGGCCGGCGGCGATGTGCCTTCAATTCCTGTCGACGATCGGCGCGGTCAATGAACGCGGCTTCTGAGGCGCTCGATCTGGTCCTTCACATGCAGTTTGCGGCGCTTGAGTTCAGCCAGTTTGAGGTCGTCGGTCGCGTGATGCTGTTGAGCTTCGGCAATCTCGTGATCGAGGGCCTGATGCTGTTGTTCGAGCGCAGCAAGATCCGCTTGGAT
Source organism: Xanthobacteraceae bacterium (assembly GCA_031555345.1). GTDB lineage: Bacteria > Pseudomonadota > Alphaproteobacteria > Rhizobiales > Xanthobacteraceae > Astrobacterium. The sequence continues at coordinate 1,619 of JAVBUK010000529.1, forward strand.
GGACATCTTGGATATCTCCTCGTGTCAGATTTCCGCCTGACTTGCTCAAGTTTGCCATGAGGTTCGTCACAAGTCTGCAATCATCTATTGTGCAACGCAGCAATTTCATGGTTTTTGTTACCATGTTACCGCAATGCATCTTAGAATGCCTAACGAGCCGTGATAGTGTTCCCGGTCTTGTCGCTGACATCGAAATCGGTTCCAAACAGGGTGCCGTGCCCGTGCCGGGTCGCCACGAATGACCGCCGAGGAAGAAATGGAATTGCGCTCGCAGTTGGCTCGTTTGCGGCAGGAACATCGCGATCTCGACACGGCGATCGAAGCGTTGCAGGTCACCCCGGGATCGGACGCCATCCAGATTCACCGGCTCAAGAAGCGCAAGCTGTTCTTGCGCGATCGCATCAACGCGATCGAAGACCAGCTCACGCCGGACATTATTGCCTAGACCGCCCCTCGATCCCTTGCTGCACGTACGAGACCGCAGGCGATCCGGCGCGACGCTGCGGCACTCGAACGCCGCGCTTTCCGCCGTCCATTGACGCCTTGCCGTCGCGATGACTCGGTCGTCAGGACGATTCGCCCGAACGACAGGGGTCGATGCTCGAACCATGGCGCACGCTCTTGCATGCATACATCGCCTGGTCCGCGCGGGCGATCGCCTCGGCCGTCGTATCGCGGGGCGACAACGGCGTGACCCCGCTGGATGCCGAGGTGGACAACACCCGGCCGTTCCAGGTCAACGTGGTCCGCGCGATCTCGGCTTCGAGTTCCGAAGCCTTGCCGTGCGCGGCGGATTCGGACAGGTTCCAGAGCAACACCCCGAACTCGTCGCCGCCCAGGCGCGCCACGCTGTCGGATGCCCGCACATGGCGCATCAGCGTCGCCGCCACGGCCTGCAACATCGCGTCGCCGGCGGAATGGCCGTGCCGGTCGTTCACCGGCTTGAAGCGATCGAGGTCGAGATAGACCAGCGCGGCACGGGCCGGGTATCGGCCCAAATAGCCGATCGCACGGGCGAGCTCCCGCGCAAAACCGCGGTGATTGAGCAGACCGGTCAGCGGATCGCACTGGGCCGAGGCTTCCAGCTCGGCCACCTGCGAGCGCAGGGCCGTGACCTCGGCTTCGAGCCGCATCACCTGGGCTTCGAGGCGCACCACATCGGCGGCGAGGCGGGCGGAATCGGATACCGGGCCGGCCACGCTCCTGGCCGGCAGCTCGATGTCGCCGTCGCGCCGCGACGACAACGGCGGGGGGCTCGGCTTGGCTGTCAGCGCGCGGTGCGCGGTCTGCTGTGTCATGCTTGTCCCTCGGAGGGCGCCGGCCCGGCCAGCACCGATTCGCACGACGGGAGAATAACGCCTGCGCTTGTAAGTCGGGAGGCGCTTCCTATAATCCGGACCTTCATTTTTGCCGCCCTGGTGTGGTGGATTTGACGGTCCGGTCACTCTTGCGGCAAGCGCTTCGTCGCGACGTCAAACCAAACACCACACCAGCGAACCTGCCCGATCGGGAGGATGAATGACCACCAGCGTTGCGATCCTGATGGGAAGCCAATCCGACTGGCCGACCATGAAACACGCCGCCGATACGCTCGGGGAACTCGGCATCGGGTGCGAAGCCAAAGTGATTTCCGCCCATCGCAAGCCGGACCGGCTGGCCGAATACGTCAAGGGCGCCAAGGCGGCCGGAATCAAGGTCATCATCGCCGGCGCCGGCGGCGCCGCGCACCTGCCCGGGGTGACCGCCGCGCTGACGCCCCTGCCGGTATTCGGGGTCCCGATGGACACCAAGCTGGGCGGGGTCGATTCCCTCTATTCGATCGTCCAGATGCCGGCGGGCATTCCGGTCGGCACCCTGGCGATCGGCCGTGCCGGGGCCATCAACGCCGCCCTGCTGGCGGCAGCGGTTCTGGCGCTGAGTGACGACAGCCTGGCCCAGCGCCTCGCCCAATGGCGCCAGCGCCGTTCTGACAGCCTTTCGGAGGCTCCCTCGGACGAAAAAGGCCCCCCATGACGCCATCCGGTTGATCGACTGGCGAGCAACGGATCACGCATCGCGTCGGCATCGCACCGATTCGACCCGATCCGCTTGGTCCGAGCCTCCGGTTCGGCCGGATTTCGCACAACGGCGCACGGTACGAGTTTACGGCCTGACGAATCGCCGCCCACCGCGCAAACCGGCCGGAAGACAATGCCCAACCGCGATAGTGGACTCTTCCACCCAACTCTGGTATTGCCCCGCGCACTTGGGTCCTGCGCGATTTTTTGATCGTCCCGGCGGGCACCCCGACACCCCGCAGGATCACAGCGAGAGGAAGAAGCGTGCAGGTTCTCGTTCGCGACAACAACGTCGATCAAGCCCTCAAGGCGCTCAAGAAGAAGATGCAGCGCGAGGGTATTTTCCGCGAGATGAAGCTCCGCGGTCACTACGAGAAGCCCTCGGAAAAGAAGGCGCGCGAGAAGGCGGAAGCGATCCGCCGGGCACGCAAACTGGCCCGCAAGCGCGCGCAGCGGGAAGGTCTCCTGCCGGGCAAACCGAAACCCACCCTGCGGACCGGTCCGGGCGGACGTGGCCCTGGTCGTCCCGGTGGATTTGGTGGCGGTGCCGGCGCAGGCGCAGGCGCAGGCGCAGGTGGCTCCGGCGGCGGGTTCAGCCGCGGGCCACGCGCCTGATTCAGTTTGTTCGGCATTTTGTTCGCGCGGACAGGTCGGACTTGTCCGCGCTGTCGTTAGGGAGCGCCCGGGCCGATCTCGGGCGACAGACGAACGGGCGGAAATCCGATGGGCGACGGTCAGGCACACCGACCTCGCGGTGTCGTTGCGGCGCTTCTGCTGGCCGCCGGCGGCCTCGGCGCTTGCTCGACCTTCAACGACGGCCCCGGCGCGATGCCGGTGACGGCCAACGAAGAACCCTCCTACGTCGCCTCGCCCGCGAACATCGCCTCGCTTAGCGAGGTGGTGCAGCGCAATCCGAAAGACCCGCAGGCCTACAACATGCGCGGGTCGGTGTTCGGACAGGCCGGGCGCTTCCAGGAGGCGCTCGCCGATTTCGACAAGGCGATCGGCCTCGATCCGAACTACGCCCAGGCCTACGCCAACCGCGGCCTCGTCCATCGCCAGACCGGCCGGGCCGACCAGGCCCTCAGCGACTACAACAGGTCGATCGCGATCGACCCCTCCTACGCGGTGGCCTATGTGGGCCGCGGCATGGTGTATCGGGGCAAGGGGCAGTTGCTGCCCGCACTCAACGACTTCAACAAGGCGATCCAGATCCGGCCAGACAACGCGCAGGCCTATTACAATCGCGGGCTTCTGTACCAGAGCCAGCGCCAACACCAGTTCGCGATCGACGATTTCTCGACCGCGATCGGACTGTCGCCGCAGCAGGCCGAACCGTTCGTGGCGCGCGGCCTGAGTTATCTGGCGGTCAACGATTTCAAGGCCGCCGCCGGCGACCTCGACGACGCCGTCCAACTCGAGCCGCAGAACCTGCAGGCCTGGACCAGCCGCGGCCTGGTCTACGAGCGCGCGAACGACAAGGAGAAGGCCGCCGGTTCCTACGCCAGGGCGCTCAACATCCGCCAGGATTTCGAGCCGGCCAAGCAGGGATTCACTCGCGTCGGCGGCCGCTTCGGACAGAGCTACCAGACCTTCAATTGACCCTCTGCGACTGCCCCCTGCAACCGCCCCCTTTGCGCCGCAAGCCATGCAGATCCGTCCCGCCCGCGACCGCGACACCCCCGCGATCTGGCGAGCGATCGAACCGGTGTTTCGCGCCGGCGAGACCTACCCGCTCGCGCGCGAGGTGAGCGAGCGCGACGCACTCGCCTATTGGTTCGCGCCCGGCCACGAGGTGTTCGTCGCCCGGAATGGCGACGATCCCGGCGACGACATCGTCGGCAGCTACTATCTGCGCGCCAACACCGGCGGCGGCGGCGCCCACGTGGCGAATTGCGGCTACATCACCGCGCCCGCCGCGCGGCGGCGCGGCGTCGCCCGGGCGATGTGCCGACATTCGCTCGTCCGGGCGCGCGAACGCGGTTTTCGCGCCATGCAGTTCAATTTCGTGATCAGCACCAACCAGCCGGCGGTCGGGCTGTGGCAAAGCTGCGGCTTTGCGATCGTCGGCCGGCTGCCGCGCGCATTCGCGCATCCGACCCTCGGCTACGTCGACGCGCTGGTGATGTTCCAGGAGCTGTAAGTGTCGGCGCGCCGCCCTCCCGGTGCCGCCTCACACCATGATCTGTCCGCCGTTTGCGGTCAGGGTCGAGCCGGTGATGAACCCGGCCGCGTCGGAGACCAGGAACAACACGCAGCGCGCGATCTCCTCCGGCTCGCCGAGACGGCCGACTGGAACGAGCGGCAGGATCGACTTCTCGAGCACTTCCCGCGGCACCGCCTGCACCATTTCGGTGTTGATGTAGCCGGGGCAGATGGCGTTGACGGTGATGCCGCTGCGTGCGGACTCCTGCGCCAGCGCCTTGGTGAAGCCGATCTCACCCGCTTTGGCGGCCGAGTCGTTGGTCTGGCCCATCTGGCCCTTCTGGCCGTTGATCGACGAAATATTGACGATCCGGCCGAACCTGCGGGCCCTCATGCCCTCGACCACCGGACGGCACATGTTGAACAACGAGGTCAGATTGGTGCCGATCACCGCATTCCACTGTTCGGGCGTCATGCGGTGGAACATGCCGTCGCGGGTGATGCCGGCGTTGTTGACCAGGATGTCGATCGACCCGAGGTCGGCCTCGATCCGACTCAAGCCGTCGGCGCAGGCGTCGTAGGAACCGACGTCCCATTTGTAGACATTGATGCCGGTATCGGCCTTGAACGCCTGCGCGGCTTCGTCGTTGCCGGCGTAAACCGCCGCGACCTCGTGTCCCGCCATCGCAAGGGCCCTGGAGATCGCGGCCCCGATACCCCGCGTTCCGCCCGTGACAACCGCCACGCGTGCCATCGTCAAACCCTCCCGCGCGTTTTCTTCGTTCTGTCGTTGGAAGCCTCGTTCTATAGCCGGAATACCTCCCGCCATCAGCCCCACTTAAGGATGACGCTCTCCACCGCAAAAAAAGGACCTCTCCGGAAAGGATTCCGGAGAGGTCCGGTTTTTCCTTCCGGACGGGGCGTCGATCGCCCCGCCCGACCGGTGTCGGGAATCAGCGCTCGACGCAGACCGCCACGCCCATGCCGCCGCCGATGCACAAGGTCGCCAAGCCCTTCTTGGCGTTGCGCTTCTGCATCTCGTGCAGCAGCGTCACCAGGATCCGGGCCCCGGACGCGCCGATCGGGTGACCGAGCGCGATCGCACCGCCGTTGACGTTGACCTTGCTGATGTCCAGGGCGAGGTCCTTGTTGACCGCACAGGCCTGGGCGGCAAACGCCTCGTTGGCCTCGATCAGGTCGAGGTCGGCCGCCGTCCAGCCGGCACGCTTGAGGGCCAGACGCGAGGCCGGGATCGGGCCGGTGCCCATGATCTTGGGCTCGACGCCGGCCTGCCCCCACGAGGCGACCCGGGCCAGCACCTTCCTGCCTTCCTTGGCGGCCTGGCTCGCCCTCATCAGCACCAGCGCCGCGGCGCCGTCATTGATGCCGGACGCGTTGCCCGCCGTCACCGTCCCTTCCTTGTCGAAGGCCGGACGCAGCTTGCCGAGCGCCTCGAGGGTGGTGCCGTGCTTGGGATATTCGTCGGTATCGACCACGACGTCGCCCTTGCGCGACTTGAC
>JAVBUK010000175.1:0-5567 GCA_031555345.1 Xanthobacteraceae bacterium
GTCTGCGCCCAGTCGGGTAGGGCGGTGTAGAGCAGGTGATGAGGGCCGGCCCAGATATAGATGAAGATCAGCGCCCAGAAGTGGATGATCGAGAGCCGGTAGCTGTAGACCGGACGCTCGGCCCGCTTCGGCACGAAGTAGTACATCAGCGCCAGGAAGCCGGCGGTCAGGAAGAAGCCGACCGCGTTGTGGCCGTACCACCACTGCACCATGGCGTCCTGGACACCGGCCCAGAGGATGTAGGACTTGGGTGAAAACAGCGACACCGGGAGCGCCGCGTTGTTGCCGAGGTGCAGGACCGCGATGGTGACGATGAAGGCGAGATAGAACCAGTTGGCGACGTAGATGTGCGGCTCCTTGCGCCGCATGATGGTGCCGAGAAAGACCAGGAGGTAGACCACCCACACCACGGTCAGCCACAGGTCGGCATACCATTCGGGCTCGGCGTATTCCTTCGACTGGGTGATGCCGAGCAGATAGCCGGTGCCGGCGACGACGATGAAGAAATTGTAGCCGAGGACGACGAACCAGGGCGCGATGTCGCCGACCATTCGGGCCTGACAGGTGCGCTGGACCACGTAGAACGAAGTCGCAATCAGCACGTTGCCGCCGAACGCGAAAATCACCGCCGAGGTGTGCAGCGGCCGGATTCGCCCGAACGTGATCCACGGCAGGTCCAGATTGAGGATCGGAAACGCCAGCTCGAGCGCGGCCCACAGTCCGATCAGAAAGCCCGCGATCCCCCACACCATTGCCGCGACGGTCGCGAACTTGATCGGTTCCAGATTGTAGTTCGGCTTGTGGTCGACGACCGCCGATGGCAGGCCGGCCCGCCCGATGAACCGGTTGACGATCGCAAAAACCGCGGCGACGCTGCCCGCCGCGAACAGATAGGCATGAAAAGCGTACTCCGGCGTGTACGCTTTGGCGGCAACGACCACTGACAAGAAGGCCAGAGCGGCAAACGCCAGGGCGGAACCGCCCTCGCCCCAGGTCATGGTTTTTCGCGAGCTCACCGCTTGCTGCATGGTTTCCACAACCTAATTGTGCATGGCAAGTCGAACGCTCCGTTGACTAGGTCAAAGGGCCGTCGTGTCGATTAGGGTCAACCGGAGGTAATTGCGCACGCCTGTTGCGTTCTAGAAGTACGATGTCGCATTATGCGGTGGACAGATCCTGTAAGCCACCTAGGGAAAATTACGGATACCGGGCAAAAACGGAGGGTTTGGGGTGGACCTATCCCGAAGGTTGGATGCTTAGGTTGTCCACGGATCAAGAGTGATGGCGGAACTGGCAATTCGAACGCCGGAACGAAGCGGCGACATGGGGCCGGGAGCCATGCTTTTTGTCCGCAACAAAGCATGTTGCTATGCTCTGGCTGCAATTCTTATTTTTGTCGCCTTCGGCCTGCGGCTGGCGCTCGAACCGCTGCTGAACGGCCGGGGGGCCTATCTGCTGTTCATTCCGGCGATCTTGGTCTCCAGCAGCATCGGTGGACTGGGACCCGGCCTGATGTCCACCGTAATGGCGCTCGCCTTGAGCTTTGCGTTCCTGTTCGATCTGCCGATCGGACGGACGGAAGGGCTTTATGTCGGCATTTTCACTCTGGTCGGCCTTGGAATGGTGTGGCTCGGTAATCGGTTGCATCGGACGCAAGTCAGCGCCGCACAAACCACCCAGGTCCTGTTGGCCCGCGAGGCACATCTCCAGTCGATCCTCGACACCATCCCGGATGCCATGGTGGTGATCGACGAGGCAGGCGTTATCCGGTCGTTCTCCTCGGCCGCCGAGCGCCTGTTCGGACATTCGGCTGCCGAGGCGCTGGGTCAGAACGTCAAGATGCTGATGCCGCCGCCCTACCGCGAAAGCCACGACGACTACCTGGAACGCTATCGCTCGACCGGCGAGCGCCGGATCATCGGCATCGGTCGCGTCGTGGTGGGCGAGCGCAAGGACGGCTCGACCTTCCCGATGGAACTGTCGGTCGGCGAAATGCGCTCGGGCGACAAACGCTACTTCACGGGATTCATCCGCGATCTGACCGAACGCCAGGAGACCGAAGCCCGCCTGCAGGAACTGCAGGCGGAGCTCGTCCACATCTCGCGGCTGACCGCCATGGGCGAGATGGCCTCCACGCTCGCTCACGAACTCAACCAACCGCTGTCGGCGATCGCCAACTATCTCAAGGGATCACGCCGCCTGATCGACAGCAACGTGGCGGACATGCCGATCAAGGTCCGCGACGCGATCGACAAGGCCGGCGAGCAGGCGTTGCGCGCCGGGCAGATCATCCGACGGTTGCGCGATTTCGTGGCGCGCGGCGAAAGCGAGCGCGGGGTCGAGAACCTGGTCAAGCTGATCGAGGAGGCCGGGGCGCTGGCGATGGTCGGCGCCAAGGAGCGCGACGTGCGGGTGCGCTTCAACTTCGATCCGCGGGTCGAACTCGTCCTTGCCGACAAGGTCCAGATTCAGCAGGTCGTCCTCAACCTCATCCGCAACGCCATCGAGGCGATGGAGGCGAGCCCACGCCGCGAACTCGTCGTCTCGACCGAACAGGAGAATGGCGGCATGGTGATGGTGAGCGTCGCCGATACCGGTCCCGGCATCGCGCCGGACATCGCCGGCCAGCTGTTCCAACCCTTCATCACGACCAAGCGAAGCGGCATGGGCGTGGGCCTGTCGATTTCCCGAACCATTATCGAGGCCCACGGCGGCCGAATCTGGGTGGAGCCGTACCCCGGCGGGGGTGCCGTGTTCCACTTCACCATGCGGGCGGTGAGCAAGGAGGATTTAGATGACGCCGAATGACCCCGTCGTCCATGTCATCGATGACGACGAAGCAATTCGGGAATCGCTCGCTTTCCTGTTGGAGAGCGCGGAGCTTGACGTTCGCACCTACGAATCGGCCACCGCGTTCCTGGAAACGCTGTCGCGCGACGCGCACGGCTGCGTGGTCACCGACATCCGCATGCCCGGGGTCAGTGGAATCGAGTTGCTGCGCCAGCTCAAGGCCATGGGGGTGGCGCTGCCGGTCATCGTCATCACCGGCCATGCGGACGTGCCACTCGCGGTCGAAGCGATGAAATCGGGCGCGGTCGACTTCATCGAAAAGCCGTTCGACGACGACGCCTTCCTGTCGACCATTCGTTCGGCGCTGCGCCAGCACGAAAAGGACGCCCGGCGCGAGGCCGAGCGCAGCGAAATTCACGCCCGACTCGCCGCACTGTCCGGCCGCGAACGTCAGGTGCTGGAGGGACTGGTGGCGGGCTATCCCAACAAGACGATCGCGTTCGATCTGGGCATCAGCGCCCGGACCGTCGAGATCTACCGCGCCAATGTCATGACAAAGATGCAGGCCAACAGCCTGTCAGACCTCGTCCGCATGGCCCTGGTGGCAGGTGTGCTGGGCTCAGGCACTGGTACCACACCATCACACCTCTAGACTCCACCCGAACCGACATTATGGAAATCCGACATGAAGGCCGACGGAAGGCGAGATGTCCGCCCCGCGGCGCCATGAACTCGAAGATTGCTGATGGTATTTTTGTCGCTTTTTCTGTTGATTACTTACAAAATGATGGCATCTTGAGATGCTCGTCGCAAACGTTCGCGGCCCGACACCCATTTTCGCCCGAAGGATTTTTTGACAATACGCACGATTCAAGAGCGAATACTTTGCGAATTGATTGCGGTAGGTCAAATCATTCGGCCGGCACTTTTGACAATATTGTAAACACCGCGCGGCCATCGTCGGGCTGTTGAAGGGCTGAGTGATGACCGAGCAAGACAGGACCGCACGAGACAAGGACGTCGTCATCGTCGTGATCGACGATGATCCGGCGGTGCGTGGTTCGCTCGCCTTCTCGCTGCAAACCGAAGGGTTCGAAGTCCAAACCTACGCCAACGGTACCGACCTGTTGGGACAGCCGCAACTGCCCGATCGGGGTTGCGTCATTATCGACTACTACCTGCCGGGGATGAATGGACTCGAACTGGCGACCGCACTGCGCGAGCGGCAGGTGGATTTGCCGGTCATCCTGATCACCACCCATCCCGCCCGCACATTGCGCCAGAGCGCCGCCGCGCAAGGCATCGAGATCGTCGAAAAGCCGCTGTTCGGCAACCATTTGAGCGAGCGGATCCGCGCCGCGCTGCGGCCGGGGACGCCTCAGGGCAAGTGAAAGCGAGAAAGGTCGCGTCCGGCGAAGCGAATGGAAGGGCCTGGATCAGCCGCCCGACCGGGGCGGCCTCCAGCGAGGTCAAGCGTCGTGCCGCCCGGTTTCCCGTCGCGGCAACGACGACATCGCTCAGGCGTTGAGTTTGTTCAAGGCCGACCGGTTGCGCAATACGATACGTCGGGATCGCGGCAACTCGATCGCGGCGGCGGTCTCGAAATGGGTCAAGGTGCGCGAGACGGTCTCGATCGTGAGACCGAGGTAGTCGGCAATGTCCTGGCGCGACATCGGCAGTTCGATGGCTCCGCCGGTCTGCGACCGGTCGGCCATTTCGAGCAAGAAGGACGCCACCCGCTCCTGCGCGTTCTTGATCAGCAGCAGGAGATGATCCTGAGTGCGGCGCAGCTCTCGGGCGGTCGCCGCCCACAACTCCCGAGCCACACCGTTGTCGCGCGCCGCCTGGGCGATCACTGCGCTGCGCTTGACGACAAGAATGCTGGAGTCGGTAATCGCTTCGGCCGAAAAGGTGTGTTCGTCTCCGATTTCCAACCCGAAGACGTCGCCGGGGAGGTAGAAGGCGCCGACCTGACGCCGGCCGTCATTGAGAACCTTGTAGGTCCGAACCGTCCCGCTCAGGACCTTGTAAACATAGTCGGCGGGTTCGTTCTCGCCGTAGATTTCGGAATTCTGGTCGAAGTAGATGGTCGCTCCCATGTGGGCTTCGATGCCGAACATGGAAAGTGCTTGCCGCGGTGTTTCACAACTACCGTTATCAACCGGGGGCTGTGTTGCTTGGGCGGTAGACTGTGTCTTGATCGCCATAACCATGAACCTCCCGCTAGGTTGGCTGCATGGTTAGCCCTGGCATCGATCACGGAAAATTCAGATAAGGCCCATAAGGGGGTTACCTGAGGAGCCCCCAGCCTAAACTTTGAGATAGAATTGGAAATTCGCGAATCTGTCGTTGATTCAGGTCAAAGCCTGCGGCCACTCCGCACGAGGGCGATAACACCCCGTCGGCAAACGAAAATCCAGACACCACGAGGCTGCGCACGATCCACGACCGGGGCGCGAGCGCACCAAATAGTTGGGTATTTTCTGCCTGCCAGACGCCGCGATGAACTCGAGCCCTTCGGGGTTCCGACCCGGAAATGGCAATGCTGCCAGCATGCCCTCCGGTTACTGGTATAACAGTAGTCATGCTCGCGTCATCACGTCGCGATCCGCTCGGCGGTTTTGTGCCAAAAAAATCACCCCCATTGAGGACATCCGGCCGAGCCATGGCCCAGCCGGATGTGTGATCGCCCGTGCACGACCTATCCCGCCCTGATCTGCACGGCCTTATGCTCGAGAAACTCCTCCATGCCTTCTCGGCCGAGCTCGCGGCCGTGC
>JAVBUK010000172.1:0-5206 GCA_031555345.1 Xanthobacteraceae bacterium
TGCGCGGGCCCCCTTGATAATCATCTCAATGGCTTCAGGCGAGCAGGAGGTGTCAAGCTTGGTCATCGGAGGTCCTCAAAATGCTGTATTTCAGCTACCGTGGCTCTATAGTATTCAATGTTGCGCAAGGCACAATCGGCATCGTTGGCACATCATTTTTGAATATGAGGAATGAATGGACCCAGCCACCGATATGCGGGTGTTTGTCCGAGTGGTGGAGCGCGGCAGTTTTTCGGCGGCAGCCAAGGATCTGCACCTGACACCCTCTGCGGTATCCAAGGTGATGACACGGCTGGAGGATCGCCTCGGGGTCCGCCTCTTCCATCGGACCACCCGCCGCCTTGCCCTGACGCCCGAAGGCGAGACATACGGCCTGCGCGCGCGCGATATTCTGGACGCAATCGAGGATGCAGAGACGGAGGTGGCCCGCTCTGGCACGACGCCGCGTGGGCGGCTGCGGGTCAATTCCGGCACCGCGTTCATGCTGCATGAACTGGCAGCGGCGCTGCCCGATTTCCTGGCGCGCTATCCCGAAATCGAGGTCGAACTGGCGGTCACTGACCGGGTGGTCGACCTGTTGGCCGAAAACGCCGACATTGCCATCCGGACGGGTCCGGTCGACGATCCATCGCTGGTCGCTCGCAAGATCGCTGATGTCAAGCGCGGAATCTTCGCGGCGCCGTCCTATCTCGAACGCCACGGTACGCCGGCCACGCCCGAGGATCTCGTCCATCACGACTGCATCGTGTTCAGCTCGATTCCCGAGGCCAAGCGCTGGCCGCCGTTCCACGGCGGCAGCAAGATGCGCATCGGGCCGGTCACCAATCGCCTGATCATCGACGACGCCGAGGTGGCGCTGCGGCTGGCGATTGCCGGCGCCGGAATCCTTTGCGTCAGCGACATGCTGGCCGGTGAGGCGGTGCGGCGCGGGGATTTGGTGCCGCTGTTGTTCGGCCACTACATGGTCGAGTGGCTCCCAGTGTCGGTGGTGTACCCCCAGGGCCGTCACCGCATGGCCAAGGTGCGTGCCTTCGTGGATTTCCTCGTCGAGCGGTTCTCCCACGCGCCGTGGCGCCAGTACAAGACTTGGCTGTCGCCCGATCAGCAGCCCGGGACGCGGTGATCTGTCGGTTTTGCCGGTCTCGTTGCCGCCTCAGCCGCGTCCGAGCCTGTCCTTCTCGGCCAGCAGCGTCGCGAGGGTCTCGAGGGTCGACCGGTCCACCAGGCCGTCCGTCAGGGCGGGGCGGAAGTGACGCTGAAAGGCGGTGACGACATATCGGGTCGCCTGATCGAACGTTCCGGTGACCGTGATGCCGTAACCGAAGCGCGCCAGATCGCGCTGCAGTGCCGATACCTGCAAGCCCTCGTCGCCCGGCGCGAGATGCGGCCCCGCGGCGACCGCCGGCGGCTCGACCCACAGGCCGATGCCTGCCGCGGCGAGGCGCTTCCAGGGAAACGTCTCGCCCGGATCGTTCTTGCGGGCGGGGGCGACGTCGGAATGGGCGAGCACGCGGTCGGCCCGGATCGCCCGCCGCTGCACGATGTCGCGGCACAGCGCGATGGTGGATTCGATCTGGCGCTCGGGGAATTCCGGTGGTCCCGCATCGTGGCCCGGATTGGCGATCTCGATGCCGATCGAGCGCGAATTGATGTCGGCCGTGCCCTCCCAGGACGAGACGCCGGCATGAAAGGCCCGCAGCGCTTCCGGCACCAGCTGCATCACGCTGCCGTGCGGGGACACGAGATAGTGCGACGACACCTTGGCGTCGGGCGAGCGCAGGCGGGCGAGCGCGCCTTCGGTGGTCGGCATGCCGGTGTAGTGCAACAGCAGGATATCGATCGGGATGCCGTCGGGCATCCGTCCTTCGTGGTTGGGCGAGGCCGCGATGCAGTCGACGTGGGAGGAGTCCGGTGTGAACGACATGACCCAGGATACCGCAAGTGCGGCCCGAATCTCGATTCCCGCCGGCCACAAAGCTGTGAAAAAGCCGATCGGGTGCCGTCCGCCCGATGGTCGGCGGCTGGAACTCGGCACCGGTGCCGGGCTTCGACGAAATCCGGTCGATCCAGCGAACGGATCAGCGGGATTTCGTTCACAACCGCGGTGTGCGAAATGCCCGGAGGCGCGGGCGCTGCGGTGGGCCGGCGCGGGTCCTCACGGCTTGTCGTCGTCGAGCTGCGTCGCCGCGCGCACCACCGTGACGGTGCAGGGCGCTTCGGCGACCACCTGGGCCGACACGCTGCCGAGAAACCGGCGCATCGCCGAACTGCCGCGGGCGCCCATCACCACGTGGTCGATGCGGTTGTGGCGGGCATATTCGACCAGCGCCGAGGCCGGATCGGTCGCTTCGAGCACGTGGTAGGTGATGCGCTCGGGTTCGATCGGCAGCGTCCTCGCCCAATGCTTGAGTTCAACCAGCCGCTGCAGATGCGGGTTGCGGCCCAACTCGTCCTGCATGGCGTCCAGGCCGATGCGGGCCGTCTTGAGCACGTTGACGCAGGCGAGACGCGCGCCCGGCTCGGTGGCGAGCGCCCGGTTGACGGCGAGGCGCAGCGGTTCGTTCAGGCTTTCCGCGGCCGGCGACAGGTCGACGGCGGCCAGGATGATCGGGGCGCGCGGAACCGCGGCGCTGCGCCGCCGCACCGCCTTGTACTTGATGCGGCGATACTTGAGCCAGCGACGGAAGACGGTGAGCATCCCGTCGCGATCACGCCGGTGGGCGCGCTCGGTCAGCGCGATCTGCGTCGGATTCTGCAGGTCGAACGCCACTTGTGCCGCCGAGGCGTAGCGGGCGGCGGGATCGGTTTCGAGGCAATGCAGGATGACCTCCTGCAGCCAGGGCGGGATATCCTTGTTGCGGTAGCGTGGCGGAAACGGATCACGCCACAGGCGTCGGCGCCATTCGGCGGCCCGCTGCGGCTCGCCGAACGGACGTTCGCCGGTCGCCAGGAAATACATCACGACCCCGAGGGCGAACACGTCGCTGCGCGGATCGCCGCGGTCGCCGAGCACCTGTTCGGGGGCGATGTAGGGGGAGGTGCCCACCGGTCCGTCGATCTCCTCGGCGATCAGGTCGGGAAGCTGGGCGTGATGCGACAGGCCGAAGTCGATCAGGGTCGCCAGGCCGTTGTCGCGCAGGATGATGTTGCTCGGCTTGAGATCGAGGTGGAACACGTTCTGACGGTGCAGGTCGTGCAGCGCGAGGGCCACCTTGGCGCCGATCTCGGCCACCTCGGCCGGCGGCGTCGGCGGCTTGTCCAACAGGGTGCGGACCGACAGGCCGCGAATGAATTCCATTACGACGTAGGGGCGTTCGAAGTCCCCCGCCGCGACGAAGCGCGGGACATGCGGGCCCGACAGCCGCGCCAGGATCATCTGTTCGACTTCGAATCCCACGATGGTGATCGGATCCTCGCCGGGGCGCAGCAGCGGAATCTTCATCACCATCGGCAGGTCGATGCCGGGCTTGCTGACGTGCCAGAAATTCGCCATGCCGCCCGGATCGAGCGGCTCGCCCACCAGGAAGCCGTCGATCACCTGGCCGGGCTTGAGGCTGCGCACGTCCATCGCCGATTAGGTCCCTTCATACAGACGTCGCGCGAGGTAGCTCGGCAGGCCGGCGGCGCGAATCTTCGCAGCCGCGGCGTCGATGTCGTAGGGAACGCGGAAATAGGTCAGCGCGTCGCGCTCGTCGTCGAGCACGGCGTAGCAGGCCGCCGGGTTACGATCGCGCGGCTGGCCGACCGCGCCGATCATCGCGATCCAGCGGCGCTGGCGGGTGAGAGGGATTTCGACGCGTGCGACCGGCTCGAAGCTCGCGAACTTTCCGGTCATCGACATGTGGAACAGCGCCGGGACGTGGGTGTGACCGCAGAACGTGACCTGCGCGTCGGTCGCCATCAGGCTGCGCGAGGCGGCGTAGAGGTCCGTCACATAATGCCACTGATCCGGTTCGTTGGCGCTGGCGTGGACGTAGAGCCGGGCGCCATCGTCGGCGATCAGCGGCAGCTGGTCGAGGAAGTCGAGGTGATCGCTCGTCAGCTGCACCCGCGTCCATTCCATCGCGGCGGTCGCGAGCGCATTCATGTGTTCGTTGACGCCGAGGGCCGCAGCGTCGTGGTTGCCCAGGACCGCGACCGCCCCGTGTGCCACGTAGTCCATGACGGTGTCGAGAGCCCAGCAGGGGTCGGCGCCGTAGCCGACGAAATCGCCGAGAAAGACGTAGCGGGAGACGTCGTTGCGACGCGCATGCCCGAGGCAGGCCTCGAGCGCCTCCCGGTTGGCGTGGATGTCGGTCATGAGAGCGATGCGCATCAGCGGTCAAGTGGCACTATTTCACCTCGGCCGGCAACGCTTCCTTAAGTCTAACGGCCGTTAATCACATTGTTCGGCCCCACAGAACCGGCGACGCCAACCCGGTCGATCCATTGACGCCCATTGATACCCATGTTATCCCAAATGAGCCCATCCGCGTCGATGTCCGGACCCGAGCCCTTGGGTCGGGCGACGAATTCGGCCGATGCCGGAGGGGCGTGTGTGCGTCTTCGGTCGGCGTCGAGTGCGGGGGACAATGGACCGCTTTGTGTCGAACACCGCGCTGCGGCTCGACGCCAAGGGGCGGGTATCGATCCCGGCGTCTTTTCGTTCCGTACTCGCCCGCGACGGGTTCGATGGACTGTACTGTTATCCGGCGCTCGATCAGGAGGCGATCGATGCCGGGGGCAACGCGCTCCTGGCCGAGATCGAGGCGTTGATCGATCGTTTCCCGCCCTATTCGCAGGAGCGGGAGGAGTTCCGGATTTCGCTCTACGGTCGCAGCGCGACGTTGAAGATCGATGGCGAGGGTCGGGTGGTGTTGACGGACGATCTGAAAGCCCACGCGGGCATCAGCGACTCCGTCGTGTTCGTCGGACTGGGGCAGAAGTTCCAGATCTGGGAGCCGCAGCGCTTCCGTTCGCATCTCGCGAAGGCCACCGCGACGGTGCGGACGTTGACCAGGCGCCTGGGCACGCCCAGATCGGAACCGCAACCCGAGGGAGCGCGGGAATGACGACGGGTCGCGACGCCGGGCAACCGGACGTCGATGGCGGACTGGCCCGTCACATTCCTGTGCTCGTCCGACCGGTGGTCGATTTTCTCGCCCCGACGCGCGGCGGCCTCTATGTCGACGGCACTTTCGGCGCCGGGGGCTCTGCGCGCGCCATC
>JAVBUK010000443.1:0-6336 GCA_031555345.1 Xanthobacteraceae bacterium
GGCACCGGGCTGCACCTGCATTGCTCGGAAACCGCCGGCGCGGTCGCCCGCACGCGCACGCGCACCGGCCGCACGCCGGTCGGCCAGCTCGCCCACCTGGGCGCGCTCGGCAGCCGCACCCTGCTCGCCCATTGCGTCCGGGTGGACGAGGCCGACCGCGCGTTGATCGCGGCCTGCGGCGCCAGCGTCGCCCACTGCCCGCATGCCAACCTCAAGCTCGGCTCGGGCATCGCCCCGGTGCGCGACCTCGCCCGGCGGGGGGTCAACGTGACCCTGGCGACCGACGGCGCCAAGGCGAACAACCGCCTCGACCTGTTCGACGTGATGAAATTCGCCTCGCTGCTGCCCAAGGGGACGGACCACGATCCCACGGCGCTGCCCGCGCCCGCGGTGCTGGCGATGGCCAGCCGGAACGGCGCCCGCGCGCTCGCACGCGACGCCGGCGTGATCGCGCCCGGACGGGCGGCCGACCTCGTCCTGGTGCGACCGGACGCGCTTCATCTGCAGCCGCTCGCGCCGGCCACCGTGCAGACCAACCTGGTGCATGCCGCCCGCGGCGCCGATGTGGCCATGGTGATGGTGGCCGGACGCATCCTGGTGCGTGACGGCCGCCTGACGACGCTCGACCAGGACCGCCTGGTCGGCCGCTTGCGCGAGGTCGGCCTCCGGCTGCTCGGCGCGGCCGACTGAGACGCCGCGGATCCGAAGCGCGGCGCAGACCGCGCCATGTCCTTTGCCGACGGTCGGGCAATTCACGCGCCGTTAACCGGAACGTCGCCCGGACGAGGCCTGCGCGGGGTCCATAACGCCACATTAAGCCGGGCACACCAGAGTGGCGCCCTCGACATCGCAGGCATTAATCATGAAACAGGAACTTGCCGCGCGCGACGGCGCCCGGATCGCGTTATCGCGCGGCGCACCGGCGCTGATCGTCTTTTCGTCGACCCTGTTTCTGTCGGCGCTGCTGTTGTTCGCCCTGCAGCCGATGGTCACCCGCATGATCCTGCCGGCGCTCGGCGGCACGCCCGCCGTGTGGGCCGTGTCGACGTGCTTCTACCAGGTCGTGCTGCTGGGCGGCTATTGCTACGCCCATGTGATCTCGCGCGCGGCCTACGGCAAGGTCGGGATCCTGTTCCACCTTCTGGTTCTCGCCATTGCCGCGCTCGCGCTTCCGCTGGCGCCGCCGGTGACGGCCGACCCGCCGCCGAACGGCGAGGTGATGTGGCTCATCGGCGTGTTGTTCCGGACCGTCGGACTGCCGTTCTTCGCCATCAGCGCGACCGCGCCGCTGTTGCAGGCGTGGTTCTCGCGAACCGGCAGCGATCACGCCGACGACCCGTACTTCCTGTACGGCGCCAGCAACCTCGGCAGTCTCATCGCGCTGTTGTCCTACCCGTTCCTGATCGAGCCGATGATCGGGTTGCGCAGCCAGGCCCAGCTCTGGGGCGCCTGTTTCGTCGCGCTGGCGACGCTGGTGACGGTGTGCGCCGGCTTCGTCATCCAGGCCAGGCCGGGCGACCGCGCCGGCGCGGCCCGCGAAACGGCGCCCGCAGCGGTTTCGGCGCCGGATCGATCCACCACCTGGGCCGATCGCCTCAACTGGCTGCTTCTTTCGCTGTGCCCGTCCGCTCTCCTGGTGGCGTTCACGACCTACCTGACCACGGACGTCGCCTCGGCTCCGCTGTTCTGGGTGGTCCCGCTCGCGCTGTATCTCGCGACCTTCATCGTGACGTTCCGCAACCAGGAACTGGTTTCACAGCGCGTGCTGTCGCTCATCCTGGTGGCGGCGACCGCGTTTCTGATGCCGCTGTTCTGTGGCGTATCGGTGGGCCTGCTGCTGACCCTCGCCCTCAGCTTCACGCCGTTTCTGGTCGGCGCCCTGGTGTGCCACCGCGAACTCTACCTGTCGCGGCCGGCCGCAGCGCATCTGACCGAGTTCTACCTCTGCATGTCCGTGGGCGGGGCCATCGGCGGCATCTTGTCGGCGATCGTCGCACCGCAAGTCTTCACGACGGTCGCCGAGTTCCCGGTCCTGTGCGTCATGTGCGTGTTCCTCGCGCCCCATGTGCGCAAGGCGGTCATGAGCGCGGCCGACCGGCAGGCGTTCGCGAGCTTCGCCGGCGTGTTCGCCCTCACCCTCGCGGCGACCAGCTGGCTCGCTCGGGACATGACCCTGTTCGGGCTTCGGCTGCCCATCCTGCTGCTGCTCACCATGATCCCGCTGGTCGCGTTTCATCGTCATCCGCGCGTCCAGGCATGGGGAATCGTCGCCGTCCTGGCGGCGGGCCAGTTGCTGCCCGACGGCGGTGCCATCCTGCATCGCTCGCGCAATTTCTTCGGCGCGATCCGCGTCGCCGCCGTGGAAGACGGCGCCTTCCGCCTGTTCACGCACGGGACGACGATTCACGGCGGTCAGCGCCTGCGCGACGCCGATGGCCGCGCCATCGATCCGCCCGTGCCGGCGTTCTACTACGCCGACGGCGGCCCCAATGCGCGCGGCTTGGCGCTCGCCCGGCAACTGAGCAATGGGTCGCCTGATGGCTTCCGGGCCGGCATCGTCGGCCTGGGCGTGGGGGCCATGGCGTGCCACTCCCGACCCGGCGAGGCTTGGCGATTCTACGAGATCGATCCGGCCGTGGTCAGCATCGCCCGCGACGGCTCGATGTTCACGTTTCTCGCGCGGTGCCAGCCCAACGCCGACATCGTGCTGGGGGATGCCCGGCTCACGCTGGCCAAAGAGCCGGCGTCCCGTTTCGACTACCTGCTGATCGATGCCTTTTCGTCGGATTCCATCCCCACCCATCTGCTGACGATCGAGGCGATCCGACTGTATCTCGCCAAGCTGTCCGAGACCGGTGTCCTGACCCTGCACCTGAGCAACCGCTACATGGAGCTGGTCGACGTGGTGCGGGCGGCCGTCAACACCATACCGGGCTATCGTGCCGTGGTCGTTCGCGACGCAAAGCCGACCGCACCCGACGCGACGCCGAGCATCGCCGTGTACGTCTTGAGCACCGCCCATCCGGACGCCGTCGAAGGCCAACAGGATTTACCGGCGGTGAGGGCCCAGATGTGGTCCGACGACTACGCCGACGTCCTGTCCGCCATATGGAGGAAGCGCGCCACGCGCTAACGGTTGGCGGCGATGCGGGTCCGGATCGAACGTCTCATCCGCTCGCGCCGCCGGGCGATACGGCCGGCGACGGCGTCCTGCCCATCCGGTGGCAACGGCTTTTCCCGGGGGCCGCTTTCGCTTGGCGCGCCGGCAGCGTATATTTTCCTTGTCGCACGCGAACGACGTCAACGCACCAAGGAGGCGCGCATGCCTTTGGCCGGTTCCGCAGCCCTCAGGGTCCCCACCTGCAAGTTCTGCCGCAGAACCATGTTTGCCGACCATTGCAGGACCGTGGTCAGGAGCGACCAGACGGAAATGAGGGTCTATGCCTGCGACTGCGGCTCACGAAAGACCCTGCTGTGGAAGCCGGCAGCCAAGCCCAGGCGCCCGACCCCCGCAAAGCGAACGCGGAGGGGCTGACCGCGCCGACAACGGCCCGACCCACCCATTCCGACGCCGGTCTCGCGCTCGCCGCGTAGACCCGATCGTTGCAGTCGCGGCGCCAGCGGCTCGAACGCTGGTGACCACACGATCGGGACGGATGATGTCGAAGTCGCCGGCCGCGACGCGTTCGTCCACGAGGTCGACTACGCGGTCGACTACGCGGTCGACCACCTGTCCTGCCGCCGCGCGCCGGGCGCCGGTGATGACGGCAGAACCCGCCTGAGCGCGCGTCGGCCGGTCGTTTCGTGCCTTGCCGACACCACCGTTGCGGCCGGCGTGATGATTCGAGCCAACAGAGCGTGCCAAGAGAGCGAACCAAGAGATGCCGCAATGCCGGGATAACGCGGCAAACGCCGCCGGACGCCACAACACGGTCTGGTTGAAATTCCGCCACTAGACACCCGACATCGAATCCCGAAGCGACGGGACGTTGCATCGCACCGGTCGGGGAAGGCATAACACCGCACACACGTCTCTCACGACAGTAACAAGATACGTTACGCCGGCCGTGGCAGCCACAAGGGATCATTTCGAGCGATGAGTTTGACTGAAGCCAGGAAACCCGAGAACACCAGCGCGCACAATTACCTGGCAGCGATGCGATCGACCGCGCAGGCGGCCGTGGACTGGCTCGTCAAGCACCAGAAACCGGACGGCCATTGGGTCGGACCCGCCGAGTCCAATGCCTGCATGGAAGCGCAGTGGTGCCTCGCGCTGTGGTTCATGGGCCTCGAGAACCACCCGCTGCGCCCGCGCCTCGCCCGTTCGCTGATCGAAACCCAACGCCCGGACGGCTCCTGGCAGATCTTTCATGGCGCGCCCAACGGCGACATCAACACCACCGTCGAGGCCTATGCGGCGCTGCGCTCGATGGGCCATCGCGACGACGAACCCGCGCTGGTGCGGGCGCGCGAATGGATCGCTGCCAGGGGCGGGCTGCGCAACATACGGGTGTTCACGCGCTATTGGCTGGCGCTGATCGGCGAATGGCCGTGGGAGAAGACGCCCAACCTGCCGCCCGAGGTGGTGTGGCTGCCGCTGTGGTTTCCGTTCTCGATCTACAATTTCGCCCAGTGGGCCCGCGCGACCCTGATGTCGATCGCGATCCTGTCGGCGCGGCGACCGAGTCGTCCGCTGCCGCCCCAGAACCGCCTCGACGCGCTGTTTCCCGAAGGCCGCGACAAGTTCGACTACGACCTGCCGGTGAAGGCGGGATCGGGGGGGTGGAATACGTTCTTCCGCTCGGTCGACAAGGTCCTGCACGCGGTGCAGAGTTTCGGCCGACGGATCGGCATCGGATTGCAGCGCGGCGCCGCCATCCGGCATGTCGTCGAGTGGGTCGTCCGCCACCAGGACGCCGACGGCGCGTGGGGCGGCATTCAGCCACCCTTGGTCTACGGCCTGATGGCGCTCCACACCGAGGGCTATGCGGTCGACCATCCGGTGATGGCCAAGGGCCTGGCCGCGCTCGACGACCCGGGCTGGCGCATCGACCGCGGCGAGGCGACCTGGATCCAGGCCACCAACAGCCCGGTCTGGGACACGATGCTGACCTTGCTCGCGCTCCACGACGCCGGCGCCACCGAGCAGTATCCCGAAGCGGTCGACAAGGCGGTGCAATGGCTGCTCGATCGGCAGGTGCGGGTGCCGGGCGATTGGTCGATCAAGCTGCCGCGCGTCCAGCCGGGCGGCTGGGCGTTCGAGTACTGCAACAATTTCTTTCCCGACATCGACGACACCGCGGTCGCCTTGATCGCGCTGGCACCGTTCCGCCATGATCCGAAATGGCGTGCGCGCGGCATCGAGGAGGCAATCCGGCGCGGGATCGACTGGCTCGTCGGCATGCAGAGCCGCAGCGGCGGATGGGGCGCGTTCGACAAGGACAACGACAAACAGATCCTGACCAAGATCCCGTTCTGCGATTTCGGCGAGGCGCTCGACCCGCCGTCGTCGGACGTGACGGCGCACGTGGTCGAGGCGTTCGCCAAGCTCGGCATTTCGCGACACCATCCCGCCATGGTGCGCGCGCTCGACTATCTCCACCGCGAGCAGGAGGCCCACGGCCCGTGGTTCGGCCGCTGGGGGGTGAACCATATCTACGGCACCGGCGCGGTACTGCCGGCGCTGGCGGCGATCGGTGAAGACATGAGCACGCCGTCGATCGGCCGCGCCTGCGACTGGTTGATCGTGCATCAGCAGAGCAACGGCGGGTGGGGTGAAACCTGCGCCTCCTACATGGATCCCGCCACGGCCGGCCGCGGCACCGCGACCGCGTCGCAGACCGCGTGGGCGCTGATGGGACTCCTGGCCGCCAACCGGCCGCAGGATCGCGAGGTGATCCGGCACGGCCTGCTGTTCCTGGTCGAGCGCCAGAGCGGCGGCACCTGGCACGAGCCCGAATACACCGGCACGGGATTTCCGGGCTACGGCGTCGGCCAGACGATCAAGCTCAACGATCCGCTGCTGCATCAGCGACTGATGCAGGGGCCGGAGCTGTCGCGGGCCTTCATGCTGCGCTACGACCTCTACCGGCACTATTTCCCGCTGATGGCGCTCGGCCGCGCGCTGCGGCTCGGGATGTGATCCGAAGTCCGGCCGTTCCCCGGATCGGTCGGATTTCCGCAACTTTCAATTACCCCCAACTTCCCTCCATTCATAAGTTGAGTCTGTTCTCAGTTTGCCCCTCGTGGGGCGTTCCGTAAGCTTCCGCCGAACCTTTCAATTACCCACAACTTCCGCGCCGAGCATGATGTCCGCCAGTCGCGACAGGCCGCGCC
>JAVBUK010000166.1:0-5310 GCA_031555345.1 Xanthobacteraceae bacterium
TAAGCTGCCGCAACACGGCACCGATTCATCGGCCAGCGGTGCCGTGGCCCTTTTATCGCCATCCGTCGATCATGAAGAGATCGAGCGGATGGCGTGGGCTACGACACCGTCGGCTCTCCGGTAAGGGTTTTTCCGGAGTGCAAAATACCTGAACCGCATGCTGCATTGGCGCGCTGCATGTAGGAATCGCAATGGCCTCGAAATCAGGGCCAGTTGCCGACCGTCGTCGTTGCCCGACATGACCACCGCGGCTCTCCCTCTGGCGTCCGATACCGGAAAAGCGTCCCCGCGCATCCGGGGTTTGAGCATCCCGCAGCGTCTGTCGCTGATCGTGCTGGTGGTCGCCATTCCGATGCTGCTCCTGCTCGCCGCATCGGTGTGGCGGATGAGTTCGCATGAACGCGAGCAGAGCCGCGAAGTGCTCATGTATTCGGCCCACGCGTTGACGGACGCCACCGACGCCCTGCTCAGCCGCTATGCCTCCGTCGCCCAACTCCTCGCCAGCACGCCATCGCTGGCCCGCGACGACATGTCGGTTTTTCGCACCGTCGTCGAGCGCAGTTCGCAGGTCCTGGCGAACGCCGCCATCGTGCTCTTCACCCCGGACGGGCAGGGAATCGTCAACACCCTCGCGCGCCCGGATACGCCCCTTCCCCGCGTGCCGGCCGAGGCATTGGCCGCCGCTGACCGCGCGTTCGAAACCGGCCAGATGCAGATCGCGAGCATCACCATCGGTCCGTTCACGACGACGCCCGTGGTCGGCGTGATCGTGCCGGTGTTTCGCGCCCGGAAACCGGCTTACGCCCTGGCGATCGTCATCCACACGACCGAGTTCCTCGAACTTCTCAACACCCAGGAGATCCCCGCCGGATGGCTGACCGCGATCGCGGATCGCAATGGACGAGTCGTCGCCCGCTCGCTCGATCATGAGAGCCGGGCCGGCCAGCCGGCGGAGGTGGGCTGGCGTGCGACCCTCAACCAGAACGGCTTTTTTCAGATCGTCTCGAAGGGAAAGCCATACACGCTGGCGTCCGCGGTGTCTCCGCTGAGCGGATGGACGGTCGGCGTCGCCGTGACGACGGAGACGCTCGAGGCGCCGATCCGGCAGACCATCATGATGTCGAGCCTGGTCGGGCTCGGCGTCACGCTGTCGTGTTTCTTGTTCGCCGCCTGGGCGGCGCGGCGCATCACCACCCCGATCAAGACGCTCACCCGCGGCGCGATCGCGCTTCGCCACCACCAACCGGTGTCGCTCGCCCCGACGCAAGTGCCGGAGATCGATCGCGTGTTGCAGGCGTTCGACGCGGCCTCGCAGGAGCTGCGGGCCCACGAGGAACGACGCGCCAAGGCGCAGAAGGCGCTCGAGGCCAGCGAGGAACGGTTTCGCCTGTTCGTCGATCTGGCGCCGGCGTCGATCGCCATGTTCGATCGAGACATGCGTTATCTCGCCGCCAGCCGGCGCTGGATCGCCCAGTTCTGTCCCGACGAACCGTATGTCGTCGGCAGGACCCATTACGAGGTCTTTCCGAGACTCTCGGACACCTGGCGTGCAAAATTCCAGCGCGCGACCGCGGGCGAGATATTGTCGGCCGAGGACGATCCGAACCCACACACGGACGGCCGCATGCGGTGGGTTACCTGGGAAATCATGCCGTGGCGCGCGCCCGACGGCGAGATCGGCGGGATCGTGATGTTCGCCGACGACGTGACGTCCCGCCATGAGGTCGTGGCGGCACTCAAGGACAGCGAAATACGGTATGAACGTCTGGCCAATGCGACCAACGAAGGCGTGCTGATCTACGACGACCAGCGCATCATCGAAGCCAACGCCAGCTTCCTGCGGATGTTCGATTGCAGCAAGGACGAGGTCGGGCGTACCGCGCTCGATCAGTTCTTCCCCCCCGACTCGCGCGAGCAAGCCATCGCGCTCATGGGCCTCGACGACGCCAGGTCGCGTGAAACCGCCGGTCTGCGCCGAGGCGGAGCGACTTTTCCGATCGAGGTCTCGGGGGCTCTCATCCGTCACGGCGGCCGCGACATGCGCGTCGGCATCGTGCGCGACCTGACCGAGCAGAAACGCGCCGAGGAGGAGCGCCGGATGCTGCAGACCAAGCTGTTGCACGCATCGCGCCTGTCGGAAATCGGCCAGATGGCGGCGGCCCTCGCCCACGAGCTCAATCAGCCGCTCACCGCGGTCACGAGTTACATCGGCGGTTGTCGCCGCCTGGTCGGCGCCGACCTGACCGATCCCGCGCGCAAGCAGAAACTGTTGGACGTGATGGCGCTGGTGAACGCCGAGGCCTTGCGCGCCGGCGAGATCATCCGCCGTCTGCGCGAGTTCGTCGGAACGGGTCAGACCGAACGAAGGGTGGAAAAGGCCGACGCCGTGATCCGCGAAGCCTCCACGCTGGCGATCGCCGACGCCAAGCACAACGGGGTGTCGATCCGTTTCGACATCGGCGATCCCGGTTCGATCCTGGTCAACAAGGTGCAGATCCAGCAGGTCATCGTCAATCTGGTGCGCAACGCCATCGAGGCGATGGAAACGACCGAGCGCCGGGAGCTGACGATCGGCCTGGCGACAAGAGGCGACTGGGCCGAGCTGAGCGTGAGCGACACCGGGTCGGGCCTCTCCCCGGAAATGAACGACCGCTTGTTCAAGCCGTTCTCGTCGACCAAGAGCCACGGCATGGGGATCGGTCTCTCCGTCTGTCGCGAGATCGTCGAGGCCCACGACGGCAAGATATCGGCGGCGCCGAATCCGGCCGGAGGAATGGTGTTCCGTTTCACCTTGCCGTTGGTGCGAAACGGCGAGATGAGCGGATGACCCGGCCGCCGTCGACGCCCCGCCCGCATCCCGCCTGATCCCGACACTGCGGCATTCCCCGCCCCAACAGCACTCACGGCCATGCCCGACCAGCGACTTCTCCTCATCAACCTCGGATCGACGTCGACCAAGCTGGCCGTGTTCGACGATCGGCATTGCCGGTTCGTCGAGACGATCCGGCATCCGGCCGACGTTCTCGCGCCGTTCGAGGACGTTTCCGCGCAGCACGACTTCCGCAAGTCGGCCATCGTCGACCGGTTGCGGACGCACGGGGTCGACCCCCGCAGCCTGACCGCGATCGTGTCGCGCGGCGGCGTCCTCAAGCCGGTCCCGGCCGGCGTCTACGCGATCGGGCCCGAACTGGTCGCCGACGCCAGGAGCAGCCGCTATGGTCGGCACGCCTGCAATGTCGGGTGCGAAATCGCCTTCGATCTCGCCGCCGAACTCGGCATCGTGGCCCTGATGGTCGACCCGCCGACCTGCGACGATCTGTGCGACGAGGCGCGATTCACCGGCCTTCCCCGGATCACCCGCCGCGCGGCGTGGCACGCCCTCAATCAGCGCGCGACCGCACGCCGGCTCGCGGCGGACCTCGGCAAGACGCACGGCGAACTCCATGCCGTGATCGCCCATCTCGGCGGCGGCATCTCGATCGGCGCCCATGCCGGCGGCCGCGTCATCGACGTCAACAACTGCCTCGACGGCGACGGCCCGTTCTCTCCCGAACGCGCCGGCTCGCTGCCGACCGGAGCCCTGGTGTCGCTGTGCTTTTCGGGAGCCCACACCGAGGAGGAAATCCGCCGCCTGCTCGCCGGCAAGGGCGGTCTGTTCGCCCATCTCGGCACCACCGACGGCGAGGAGATCGAGCGGCGCATCCGCGGCGGCGACCTCGCGGCACAGAAAACGGTCGACGCGATGGCCTTCCAGGTCGCGAAATCGATCGGGGCCGCGGCCTGCGCGCTCAACGGCCGGATCGACGCGATCGCGCTGACCGGCGGCCTCGCGCACTGGTCACGCCTGGTGGATCTGATCCGCGAACGCGTCCGGTTTCTCGCCCCGGTGCGTCTCTATCCCGGCGAGGACGAAATCGGTGCGCTGGCCGCCGGCGCCCTGCGGGCGCTCGCCGGCGAAGAAACGATCCGACAATACGGATGACGGTCCGCGCCCCCGCAGCGCGGCCCGGACGCCAGGCCGTCGAGGCGGGCGGGCGTCCGGCAACCCGCGCTCGCGGCGCATCGGCACGCCACCGGCGCGAGCATCACACGTGCAGCGCGTGCCCGAGAGCCTGGAGCGCGGCTTCGAGAGCGCCTTCGCTCTGGGTCGGATGGGCATGAATGGTGCCGGCGAGGTCTTCGAGCCGCGCCCCCATCTCCAGCGCCAGGCTGAAGCCCGCCGACAATTCCGACATCGCGCCGCCCACCGCCTGCAACCCGAGCACGAGGTGGTTGTCGGCCCGCGCCACCACGCGGACGAACCCGCCTTCCCGCTCCAGCGTCATGGCGCGTCCGTTCGCCTGCAGCGGGAACGTGCCCGTCCTGCATTCGATCCCGGCGTCCTTGGCCTGCGCCGGTGACAGACCGACGGTGACGATCTCCGGATCGGTGAAACAGACCGCCGGCATCGCCACCTTGTCCCAGGCGCGGTTCTCGCCGGCGACGATCTCCGCCACCATGACGCCCTGCGCCGACGCCCGGTGCGCCAGCATCGGCTCGCCGGTCACGTCGCCGATGGCATAGACGCCGCGCATCGAGGTGCGGCATCGGTCGTCGATCCGGATGTGGCGCCCGTCCATGTCGAGGTCGATCGCCTCCAGACCCCAGCCCCGGGTCACCGGCCGGCGCCCGACCGTCACCAGGATCTTGTCGGCCGCCAGCGTCCGGGTGTCGCCGTCCTTCTCCACCACCACCGCGCCGTCGGCGAGCCCCTTCACCTCGGCGCCGGTCATGACCGCGACACCGAGCGCCTCGAGACGCCGGGCGACCGGCCGGGTGAGATCGGCGTCGTAGAGCGGAAGAATTTTCGGCAGCGCCTCGACCACGGTGACCTGCGACCCCAGCTTGGCGAACGCGGTGCCGAGTTCGAGACCGATGTATCCGGCCCCCACCACCACCAGCTGTCGCGGCACCTCGGTCAACGACAGCGCGCCGGTCGACGAGATCACCGGACCGCCGAACGGCAGGCTCGGCAACGCCACCGGCTCCGAACCGGTGGCGATGACGATCTCGCCGGCGCGAATGATCTGCGCGCCCATCTCGGTGGCGACTTCGACCGTCTTGCCGTCCAGGAAGCGGGCCCGGCCTTCGAAGTACTTCACCCGCGACTTCTTCAGCAGACCGACGACACCGTTGTTGAGCCGCCCGACGATACCGTCCTTCCACCGCATGGTCTGCGCCAGATCGAGCTTCGGCGCGGCGGCACTGATGCCCAGCCGCCCCTTGCCGCTCGCCGCCTCGACCACCTGTGGGTAGGCGTCGGCGGCGTGG
>JAVBUK010000039.1:0-3519 GCA_031555345.1 Xanthobacteraceae bacterium
TCCTCCGGACATAGACCGCGAGCGCCCGCGCCCCCTCACCCGCCTCGGCGCGGCCGAACACGTTGCGGGCGAGTGCGGCGACCAGGGCCTCCGGATCGTCGGCCGCCAGCGCCTCCTCGTAGGCGGCGCGGCGACCGTAAAACGCCTCGGCCATGCCGCGCATGCGCTTGGGCACGGCGAGGTCGCCGACCCCCATTTCCCGCAGGTTGCCGTCCATGTCGTGACAGAACAGGTCAAAAACGCCCTGAGCCAGTCCCGGCGCCTGCTGGTCCCGGATCAGACGGCAAAACAGCAACACCAAGTGGAGGACGATCATGTCGAACCGTCCCTCGACCGAATCAGGCACCGAAAAACGGCGGTAGAAGGCCGGCTGTCGCGACTGCGCCACGATCGCACCGTACAGAGCCCTGGCCGGGGCACCGGGACCACGCTGGAATAGACGAAAAATCATAGTGTTGACGGTTGTTCCGCGGCGCGATTGAAAAGCTGACGGCCGCGAGGTAGGTCAAAGCGGCGAAGGATGCAAGAGGGACTGGGGAATTGATCCGCGTCGGCCACAATCGCCCGAACCATCGTCGGCTGGCCCCTGTGCGGCGGGCTGCTTTGTGGCGCGTCGCCGGCGTGATGGCGCTCGGCCTGATGCTCGGCGGCTGCCTGATAACGCAGACCTACCAGCGCGGCTACATTCTGCAGGAAGGCGCCCTCGAGCAGGTACCGCTCGGCGCCACGCAAGAGCAGGTGCTGATCGTGCTCGGCACGCCCTCGACCGTCGCCACCATCAGCGGCGAGGTGTTTTACTACATTTCCCAGCGCACCGAGCAGACCTCGTTCATACCGCAGCAGGAAGTCGACCGGCGCATCATCGCCGTCTATTTCGACAAGAACCGCAAGGTCGAGCGGCTGGCCAATTACGGCATGAAGGACGGCAAGGTGTTCGACTATGTGAGCCGCACCACCATCTCGGGCGGCCAGGAACAGCACATACTCGGATACTTCGGCAAAATGTTCCACACCGAACGCTGATCCGAAGCGTCACGGCAGCGCCGCAACCCGGTCGAAATCCACCAGCGCCCGCGCCCGTGCGGCGTCGGGCATCATCGCGGCCACGAAGCTGTTGCGCGCGAGCGTGATGATCTCGGCATCGGTGAGCCCCAGCGCCTGAGACACCGCGGCGAAGTTGTCGTTGACGTACCCGCCGAAATACGCCGGATCGTCCGAGTTCACCGTCGCCACCAGGCCGCTCTCCAGCATCCGCCGCAGCGGATGGCGGGCGAGATCGTCGACCACCCGTAGCCGCAGGTTCGACAACGGACAGACGGTGAGCGGAAGACGGTCGCGCGCCAGCCGTGCGACCAGCGCCGCATCCTCCAACGCGCGGTTGCCGTGGTCGATGCGCGCGACCCCGAGCACGTCGAGCGCCTGCCACACGTATTCGGGCGGCCCCTCCTCGCCCGCGTGGGCGAACAACTGGAAGCCCGCGTCGCGGGCGCGGCCGAACACGCGCTGGAACTTCTCCGGCGGATGACCGCGTTCGGAGGAATCCAGCCCGACCCCGACGATCCGGCTGCGGTGCGCCAACGCCTGGTCAAGCGTGTCGTGCGCGGCGGCCTCGTCGAGATGGCGCAGGAAGCACATGATCAGGCTGGCTTCGATGCCGAGCCGGTCGGCGGCGGCACGGCAGGCGCGGTGAAGACCGCCGACCACGGTGTCGAACGCGACGCCGCGGCCGGTGTGTCCTTGCGGATCGAAGAACATCTCCACGTGCACGACGTTGTCGGCCCGCGCTCGTTCGAGGTAGGCCCAGGCGAGGTCGAAGAAATCCTGCTCGGTGACCAGCACCGACATGCCCTGATAATAGATGTCGAGAAAATCCTGCAGTTCGTTGAACCGGTAGGCTCGGCGCACCGCGTCGACCGAACCGTAGGGCAGACGGATGTTGTTGCGCGCCGCCAGTGCGAACATCATTTCCGGCTCGAGCGATCCCTCGATGTGGACGTGCAGCTCGCATTTCGGCAGCCGACCGACGAGTCCGGGGCGTTCCGTCATCGATGTACACTCCGTTGCCTGGCGATTCCCGAATCCGCCGCATGCTAACCCGACTCGTGCCGGCAATCGGCGGATCTTTCGTCCCCGGGCTCGCCGCCGGAACTGTGCCGTTTCGTCACCGCCGGGCGTATCAAGACGCATTTCGCCGGCTGCCTCACCCGATCCCTGGCGCTCGACGCCCACGGCAAGTCGCTCAGTTCGGCGCGGCTCGACCTCGACATTCCCGCCCGGTGATTCCGGCCGCGATCGGACCGCGTCGGGCGCCGACTGCCGCTGGTCGGCGGTGAAGCCGACGGTATTCGCACTCAACGGAACCGGACGACCGAAGACGGAAAATTCCGATTCCAGGCCCTGCCAGGCTCGGTTGTTGCCGAAAAACGGCTTTCACCCGATTGCCTTGCGTCCAAGGCACAGTGGCCTTGACGCCCGTGCCCGGCCGGCGATGATGGCCACACGCACTCCGCAAGGAGTCCAACACCCCCTGGCCGACCCTCGGTCCTGCCCGAAGGTCCGCAAACATTGCCTTGGAGGTGATGATGAAGTGCCTGTTGACGACCGCCGCCGCCCTGATCGCCGCATTGGGGTCAGCGGCAGCCCAGGACTTTCCCAACCGCCCGATCACGATGATCGTCCCGTTTGCGGCCGGCGGGCCGACCGATACCATCGCCCGGCTGACCGCCCAGGGCATGACCAAGGCCCTCGGCCAACAGGTCATCGTCGAAAACGCCCCCGGGGCCGGCGGCACCATCGGATCGAGCCGCGTCGCCCGTGCCGAACCCGATGGCTACACCCTGCTGCTCCACCACGTCGGCTTGTCCACGGCGGCCACCCTTTACCGTAAGCTCTCGTACGACACCAAAACGGCGTTTACACCGATCGGCCTGGTCTCCGACGCGCCGCAGACCTTCATCGCCCGTCCGGACTTCCCACCCAACACCTTCCAGGAACTGATCACCTACGTGAAGGCGCAGGGCGAGAAGATCACCTACGCCAACGCCGGCATCGGTTCGGCGTCGCATCTCTGCGGCCTGCTGTTCCAGTCCACGCTGCAGAAGCAGATGACCACCGTACCCTACAAGGGCAACGGCCCGGTGATGAACGACCTGCTCGGCAAGCAGGTCGACATGACCTGCGACCAGGCCACCAACACCACCGGCCCGATCAACGCCAAACAGGTGAAAGCCTATGCGGTGACCACCCTGGAACGCCTCAAGGCCCTCCCCGACCTGCCGTCCGCCAACGAAGCCGGCCTCAAGGGCTTCCAGATCGGCGTGTGGCACGGGCTGTACGGCCCCAAGGGCCTGCCGCCGGCCATCACGCAAAGACTCGCCGTGGCGGTTCAGGCCGCCCTCAAGGATCCGCTGATCGTCACCCGCTTCACCGACATCAACACGACGCCGGCATCCGAAAAGGAAGCGACCCCCGAGGCGCTGCGAATCAAACTGAACTCCGAGATCGACCGCTGGGCCCCCA
>JAVBUK010000079.1:0-11240 GCA_031555345.1 Xanthobacteraceae bacterium
ACGAGTGCGAGCGGGCGCTGGCACTGATCGTTCCGATCGTTCAACGGCATTTCGATCTGGCGCCGGAAGGTTGACCGGCCGAAGCCCGCTCGCCGACGGCATTGCCGTTGACGTCGCCCTTGGTGGCGGCGCGGGGGCCGGCCGGGAACACCGGCCGGCGAATCGAAAAGGGGACGCGCGGCCCCTTCGCGTCGATCGCCCGGCGCGCGTCAGCTGCCGACCTTGTCGCCGACGCACTTCTTGGTGAAGCTGTTCTTGGCGGCGCCCGACAGCTTCTTTTCGGTCGCCGAGACAGCGCAGGACTTCGCCGCGTCGGATTCGCATTTCTTCATGAAACTGGTCAGGGCCGCGCCGGCCAGCTTCATCTCGCCGGCCTGCGCCTTGCAGGTCGGGCTTTGCGCGTAGGCGGCGGTACCGAGCATGCACAGAACGCCGGCCAGGGCCACAAGCTTCATGGAGGATCTCCTTCGTGACTGGGTTTCGCACCGGCTGCCGATCGCAATCGCCACCGACGGCCGGCTCAACACGGCGCCACAACGGCCGAGTCGCCCGCGCATTTAGCGCGGCCGGACTGAACCGCACGTGAATGCGGGCGCCGAACCGAGGATTTCCTCGACCGACGGATCACGTCACCGGCCCGCCGACGTTACGGCAGGACGTCGGGTCGAGCGACCGTCTGCGGTCGAGCGACCGTCTGCGTCCGAGGGTCGCAGCGCCCGGCGTGGTGGATTTGCTGGTCCGCTCACGCTTGCGGCGCGCGCTTCTTCGCAACGCCAAATCCAAAACCACACCAGCATCTTGGAGTTGCTGGCGTCCCGGGTTCCGACCGGCCACGCCGCTTTGATCGGCCCCGGCGGCCGGGCGACTTGATGTTGCGCGGCAAATCATTGAACTTACAGGAACAAGCACCGGCACCGGGCGTTTCACCCGGGCGGCGCGAACAATGCTCAGGTGTCAAGGGTCCTTGCGCATCTTCCAGCCGAGACGCGGCCTTCGCCCGACCCCACCGCCCTGCGCCCCGCAGGCGGAGCCCGGTGCTCCGCAGGCGGAGATCGTCGAGACCGACATTCCGGCGCGGCTCGACCGCCTGCCCTGGGCGCGCTTTCACACCCGGGTGGTGGTCGCGCTCGGCGTGACCTGGATTCTCGACGGCCTCGAAGTCACGCTGGCCGGGACGCTGTCGGGCGCCCTGCGCGACAGCCCGACACTCGGGCTCACCTCCACCGAGATCGGCCTGGCGTCGAGCCTCTATCTGGTCGGCGCGGTGACCGGGGCGCTGGTGTTCGGCTGGCTCACCGACCGGCTCGGCCGCAAGACGCTGTTCTTCGTCACCCTGGCGGTCTATCTCGTCGCCACCGCGCTGACGGCGCTGTCGTGGGACATCTGGAGCTTCGCGCTGTTCCGGTTCGTCACCGGCGCGGGAATCGGCGGCGAATACACCGCCATCAATTCGACCATCCAGGAGCTGATTCCGGCGCGCATGCGCGGCTGGACCGACATCGCGATCACCGGCAGTGTCTGGATCGGCGCCGCCGCCGGCGCCGCCGCCGCGATCGTGCTGCTCGATCCCGCGGTGATCGATCCGGAGCTCGGCTGGCGGCTCGCCTTCCTGATCGGCGCCGTGCTCGGGCTCGGCGTGTTCCTGATGCGCCTGTGGCTGCCGGAAAGCCCGCGATGGCTGATGACCCACGGCCGCCTGGCGGAAGCCGAGGCGGTGGTGGCCGCCATCGAGCAGCGGATCTACGGCACCGACCGGCCGGCGATCGCCGGCGAGGAATCGGCACGGGTGCGGCTGGCGACGCGGCGCTTCACCCCGCTCGGCGAGGTCGTGCGCACGCTGTGGCGCGACTATCGCCCGCGCACCCTGGTCGGGCTGAGCCTGATGGCCGCACAGGCGTTCTTCTACAATGCCATCTTCTTCACCTACGCGATGGTGCTGACCGATTTCTACGGCATCGCGACCGCCGACGTCGGCTGGTACATCCTGCCGTTCGCCGCCGGCAACGTGCTCGGCCCGCTGCTGCTCGGACGCCTGTTCGACACCCTCGGCCGCCGCATCATGATCACCTTCACCTACCTGATGTCCGGCCTGCTGCTCGCCGCCACCGGCTGGCTGTTCGTCGGCGGCGCGATCTCGGCGCAGTCGCAGACCGCCGCCTGGATGGTGATCTTCTTCTTCGCCTCGGCGGCGGCGAGCTCGGCCTATCTGACCGTGAGCGAGTGCTTTCCGCTCGAGGTGCGCGCCCTGGCGATCGCTTTCTTCTACGCGGTCGGCACCGCGTTGGGCGGCGTCGGTGGCCCGCTGATGTTCGGCATGCTGATCGAGACCGGCTCGCGCACCGGCGTATTCGCGGGTTATCTCGTCGGCGCGACCCTGATGGTCGCGGCGGCGCTGATCCAGTGGCGCTGGGGCGTCGCGGCGGAGCGCCGCCCGCTCGAATCGA
Organism: Xanthobacteraceae bacterium; assembly: GCA_031555345.1. Lineage (GTDB taxonomy): Bacteria > Pseudomonadota > Alphaproteobacteria > Rhizobiales > Xanthobacteraceae > Astrobacterium. The sequence goes on from JAVBUK010000079.1 coordinate 2,445, forward strand.
TCGCCCGCCCGCTGGCTTTCGTCGACTGAGGACATTTCATGGTCAACGTCATTCCGCCCGACCACATTGATCTCCAGCGCTTCGCCTTCCTGCTGGACATCGACGGCACCCTGCTGGATTTCGCGCCGACGCCGCGCGAGGTGTGGGTTTCGCCGGCCCTGCGCCAGACCCTCGCGCGCCTGCAGACGCGCACCGGCGGCGCGGTCGCGTTGGTCAGCGGCCGCTCGCTTGCCGACATGGACCTGATCTTCGCGCCGCTGGTGTTCCCGGCGATCGGCGGCCACGGCGCCGAATTCCGCCCGACCGCCCGCGGCCGCGCCATCCACTCGCCGCGCCGGCCATTGGCGCCGGCGATCAAGAAGAAGCTGGCCGCGATCCGCGACATCAGCCCCGGCATCCTGCTGGAGGACAAGGTGCACTCGCTGGCGGTGCATTTCCGCCTGGCGCCCGGCCGGGAAGGCGAGGTCCGCCGCATGGTCGACGCGGTCTGCGCCGGCCTGCCGGCGGGCACCGTCGAGGTGCTGCCCGGAAACGCGGTGGTCGAGATCAAGCAGCCGGGATTCAACAAGGGCACCGCGGTGCGCGAACTGATGACCTGTCCGCCGTTTCACGGCCGCCGCCCGGTGTTCATCGGCGACGACACCACCGATGAGCTGGTGTTTCCGGTGCTGGCCGAATTCGACGGCATCGGGTTTTCGGTCGGCCGCCGGGTCGACGGCGCCCGCGGCTGCTTCGACGCGCCGCACGACGTGCGCGCCTGGATCGACCTGGTGTCGCACGGCATCGGTCCGGATGCCGCCGCGCCGCCCGCGGCCGGCGGGATGACCTGAACCGCCGTTCCGCGGCGCGCCCGCCCCGGCCGCCCTCGAGGGCGCGCGCCACCGCGGCGGCCCGCAACAGAATGGCGCACGGTCGTTCGCGGCCGTGATGCCGGAGCCACGCCGCCCCGTGTCGTCCGCCGGCATCGGGTTCGTTTTGCGCGATCACCACTTGTCGTTGCAATCGCGAGGTCCACCCGCATCTCGACAATGCTTTGCGCCGCCGCCCGGCGGGACGCGGTTCCGATCAAAAACCTCGCGGACCACGAAGGAAACCGGTGTCTGGCCTTTTCCAGGAAAACCACCGCCCTCCACCGGCAGACGGGTGGCGCGGGCGGGCGCGGGCTTGACCCTGCAGGACTGCTTGCGCCGATAACGCGGGGGCGCCAGAGCGCGTAGATGGGACAACGGGCCGGCCGGTCTTCAGCAAGGCGCGGCACCCGTTACCTCCGCCCTTGACCCGGGCGCAAGGGCGCCTTACATGACTAGTCTGACTAGTTTATCACCGGTACCCCTATGGATTGGCAACTGCAGGAAGCCAAGAGTCGTTTCTCCCAGCTGGTGCAGCAGGCGCGCACCCAAGGACCGCAGACCGTGACGGTTCGCGGCGAACGCGCCGTCGTCGTCCTGTCCGCCGCCGACTATGACGCGCTCCGCGGCGACCGGCCGACCATCGTCGACCACATCCTGTGCGGGCCGCCGTGGAGCGAAGAATTTTCCGCCGACGTCACGGCACGAGCCAAGACACCGAGCCGAGACGTGGAATTCTGATGTACCTGATCGATACCAACGTGCTGTCGGAGGCCCGACGCGGGACCCGTGAGGCCGTCGCATGGCTTCGATTGATCGACCCGCTGACGGTTCACCTCAGTGTCGTGACAATCGGCGAGGTGGCGCGCGGAATCGCCAGGTTGCGGCTCCGAAACGACCCCCGATCGGCCTCTCGTATCCAGGAATGGCTGGACCGGCTGCGCCACGATTTCGGCGACCGCATTTTGCCGATCACCGACGACATCGCGGTCGTCTGGGGCGGGATTGCCGCCAGACGGCCCCGCGGCGACGCCGGTGGCTTGATCGCCGCGACCGCGATCGTCCACGACCTGACGGTGGTCACGCGCAACGTCGACGATTTCGACGACACCGGTGCGGCGACCGTCGACCCCTGGGCGTGAATCGCGATAGGGACGCTCATTGCCGAGCACTCCGGCAAGTGCAGCCCCCGCAGCATCGCAACCCGGATACGCCAAGCGATATCCGGGGCATTCTGGCGCGTCGCCAAGAAACAGCCGAATTTGCCGACATTCATTCGCAGCGTCGGCGATGCGGGAATGTTCGACCCGCCGTGAGCGCCGGCATCGCCCCGGGTGTCGCTCCGCGCACCCGGGCCACGCTTGCTGTGGCGACATTTTGCGCCGGCGGCCGATGCTGAGCTGACCGGGCAACCGCCGCACGCGACGGCGGCCCGCCTATGTCGGCAGCTTGCCGCCCTGCTTGCGGATTTCCTTTTCCTCCTTTTCCATTTCCCGGGCCGCCTTCATCAGCGCCTTGGCGATGTCCTTGGCCGATTGGGCGGTGACGCCGAGCGCCAGCGCGCCGTCGGCGGTCTGCAGGCACAGGGCGCGGCGCGCCGGAAATCCGGGGACCTTCATGATCTGGCCGCCGGTCAGCGGCAGCAGGGTCTCGGCGCGCACATAGCCCTCGCGGGGTTCCCGCAGTTCGTCGCTCATACTCTCTCGCGCCTGTCGTGCGGCCGCCGAAGCCGCCATGCCTGCACCGCGTTCCCGATCCCCGCAACCGCACGGGCGACCCGCCCGGTCGGCGATCATACACGGATCGGCCCGGGCAGCCCCGCGGTTTCCCCGCTGCAGACGACGACGCGGCCGAACCTGCGGCCGCGTCGACTTGCTACGCCCCGCGGCTCGCGCGCCGCGAAGTCGGCTACTCGCCCGCCTTCTTGAGCGTCGGAATGGCCAGCAGCGCCACGACCGCCGACCCGGTGACGTAGAAGGCGGGCGCGATCGGACTCCAGTTGGCCGCCAGCCAGGTCAGGATCATCGGCGCAAAGCCGCCGAAGAACGTGATGGCGATGGTGTAGCACAGCGACATGCCGGTGGCGCGGAACCGGGTCGGGAAAATTTCCGACAGCGCCGACGGCGCGACGCCGACGAACAGTCCGGTCAGGATGCAGAAGCCGGTCTGGACCACGATCGCGGTGCCGACCGACTGCGACGCCTGAATCGCCCACAGCAGCGGATAGGTGCCGACCGCCAGCAGGACGGCGGCGATGGTCAGCATGGTCTTGCGGCCCACCTTGTCGGACAGGGTACCCGACGCCACGCAGGTGGCGACCATGAAGAAGTTGGCGATCAGCGACGCCAGGAAGGCGTGGTTGGCCGCGACCTTGAAGGCCCGCTGGACATAGACCGGCATGAACACCACCAGCGCGGTGGTGGCGACGACCCACAGGATGCCGACGCAGGTGCCCCGCAGCAGGTCGAGCGGCGCCTCGCGGAACACCGCCGTCAGCGGCGGCTTCTGGGCGCCGCGCGCCCGGACGTGCTGTTCGAACTCCGGCGTCTCGTCGAGGGTCGAGCGGATCCACAGGCCGACCGGCGCGATCGAAAGGCCGATCAGGAACGGAATGCGCCAGCCGCCGGCGTTGATCTGCTCGGTGGTCAGCAGCGAGGTGATGCTGAAGGCGACCAGGGCGCCGAGGATGTTGCAGATCGCCATGCTGGCCTGGAGCCAGGAGGCGTAGGCGCCCTTCTTTTCCGGGGGCGCATGCTCGACCATGAAGGCCGCCGCGCCGCCGATCTCGCCGCCGGCCGAAAAGCCCTGGATGACGCGGCCGACCAGCAGCATCAGCGGCGCGCCGACGCCGATCGCGGCATAGGGCGGCGCGATGGCGATGATCAGGGTGCCGAGCGCCATCATCATGATGGTCAGGGTCAGCGCCGCCTTGCGGCCGGCCCGGTCGGCATAGATGCCGATCAGGACGGCACCGGCCGGGCGCACCACGAAGCCGAGACCGTAGAAGAACAGGGCGTTGACCAGGTTGCCCGACTCTTTGTCGGGGAAAAAATTGTAGGCGATCGGGATGGCGAACAGCGCGTAGATGATGAAGTCGTACCACTCGAGCGCGTTGCCGACCGACGAGGCGAACACCGCGCGCCAGCGCGATCCCTTGTGGCTGGCGTGATCGACGGGGGATGCGCTCACCATCGACGTTGCAGGTTGTGTCTCGGCCATCTCTTGTCCTCGTGCGGTTCGAGTCGGGTCCGATGCTGGTACTTCAATTCTCGCGGGCAGTGTGCCCCCGCGGCCCGGCCGGGTCGCGGGAGGCGGAAAACAGGATCTTGTCGGGGTTGAGGATCGCGGCGGGGTCGAACGCCGCGCGGACCGCCCGCATCAGCGCCAGCTCCCGCCCGCTCTTCATCCGTTCGAGCGCCTCGCGCTTGGTCTGGCCGATGCCGTGTTCGGCGCTGACCGTGCCGCCGAGCGCGAGCGCGATGTCCTCGACCATGCGGTAGGCCGCCGGCATCGCCGCCCGGAACCGCTCGCAGCGGGCCGGATCCCTGGGAACAAAGTTGACGTGGATGTTGCCGTCGCCGACATGGCCGAAAAAGATCGGGGCGTCGGCGTCCGGCACCTCGTGGACGCGCCGTTCGATTTCGGCGACGAACGTCCCGACCGCGCTCACCGGCACCGCCGTGTCGGTCTTGACGAACGGAACCGGCGTCTCGAGGAAGGCGTTGGGAATGCCTTCGCGGATGCGCCACATGGCGGCGCGCTGCGCCTCCGACGCCGCCACCGTGCCGTCGACGACGATCGCCTGTTCCATCGCCTCCGACAACAGCGCATCCACGGCGGCGGCAAGGTCGGTGAACCGGCTGGTCGCCTCGCACTCGATCAGGGCGCAGTAGGGCGCGTCGATGCCGGCGATCGTCGGCTCGTCCGCGCAACCGGCGGCAAACGCGACGGCGGACCGGCTCATCAGCTCGAAGGCGGTGATCTGCTCGCCGACGATCGATCGGGCGAGCGCCAACAGGTCGAGCACCGCCGCGGCCGACGGCACCCCGAGAAACACCGTCGCGGTGGCGACCGGTGCCGGCCACAGCTTGAGCGTCGCTGCCGTGACGACCGCCAGCGTGCCCTCGGACCCGATCAGCAGGCTCTTGAGATCGTAGCCGGCGTTGCTCTTGCGCAGGGCCCGCAGGTCGCCGACCATCGCGCCGTCCGCCAGCACCGCCTCGACCGCCAGAACTTGATCGCGTGCCATGCCGTAGCGGATGACGTTGTTGCCCCCGGCATTGGTCGCCAGGTTGCCGCCGATCTGGCTGGTCCCGGCGGCACCATGATCGAGACCGAGCGTGCGCCCGGCACTGCGCGCCGCCTCGCGCGCCACCGCCAGCGGGCAGCCCGCCTCGACCACCATGAAGTTGCCGATCGGGTCGACCGCCCGGACGGCGCGCATGCGCTCGAGCGACAGCAGCACCACCCGGTCGCCGGCGGACGGAAAGGCGCCCCCCGCCAGCCCGGTGCGACCGCCTTGCGCAATGACCTTGATGCCGCGCCGATGGCATTCTCCGAGCACCCGGCTGACCTCGTCCGACGAGCGCGGCCGCACGGCGCAAATCACGCCGCCACGACCCTGGTCGTGCCGGTCGAGATAGCCCTCGAGGTCCGATCCGCTGGTCACGACAGCCGACGCGCCGAGCGCGGCCCGCAGCGCATCCACAATGTCGCCGGTCATCTGTCCCCGTGCAGCCGGATCGTCGTGTCCGACGGCAAACATCGGCGCCGTCACGTTTCGGCTTCTCCAAGCGCGGAAGCTAGCCGAGGGTATTCGCCGATGCCATGCAGGTCACTACGTAGTGCTCCTCGAGAGGTACCATCCAGCGTGGTGGAGTTGACGTTCCGATCCCGCTTGCGGCGCGCGCTTCATCGGCCCGTCAAATCCAAAAACAACACCAGCATCATGGAGTTGCTGGTGTGGCTCACGGCTCCGACGTCGGTCCGGAGTGGGCTGCAAACGGAACCGAACGTCGGAACGGGACACTGGCGCCGCAGGCGTGGGCCATCGGCCGTGGAACCGCCACCCGCCGCCATTGTTCAGAGCTGCAATGCGGCCCGGGCACGGCGAACGCCTTTTCTCCGCCGGTATTTCGCCCTATCTAACCCCCAACCGCGGGGCGGCGCTGCCGTCTCGCCCCCGACCCCCAGGCCGTTGCCGAGCCGTCCGCCGGTGCCGGCGAAATGCCAATCACTGCTTTCATCATGCTGTCACTCATTGTCGTCGTGGCCGTCGGCGCCGCCGTCGCGGGCTTTGTGCAGGGACTGTCGGGTTTCGCGTTCGCCCTGGTCGCGACGTCGATCTGGGCCTGGACGGTCGAGCCGCATCTGGCGCTCAGCCTGGCGATGTTCGGCGGGCTGACCGGACAGGTGATCGCCGCCGTCACGGTGCGGCGCGGCTTCAAGCTGCCGCTGCTGCTGCCGTTCCTGGTCGGCGGGCTGGTCGGAATCCCGATCGGCGTCGCGGTGGTGCCGCGGATCGACGTCGATGTCTTCAAGACCTGCCTGGGCGCGCTCCTGGTGGTGTGGTGTCCGCTGATGTTGCTGTCGAAACGCCTGCCCCAGGTTCGGTTCGGCGGCCGCATCGGCAGCCGTTTGGCCGACGGTGCCGCCGGATTGATCGGTGGGGTGCTGGGCGGGATCGGCGGCCTCGCCGGCCCGATCCCGACGCTGTGGTGCACCCTGCGCGGCATGGACAAGGATACCCAGCGCGTCGTCATTCAGAATTTCAACCTCGCCGTCCTGGCGGTGTCGATGGCGACCTCGATCGCCACCGGCGTGGTGACGCGCGACATGCTGCCGTTGTTCGGCGTGGTCCTGCCGGCGATGCTGATCCCGACCTTGATCGGCACGCGGGTCTATGTCGGCATCAGCGAGGCGACGTTCCGCGCGATCGTGCTGTCGCTGTTGTCGGTGTCCGGGGTGGCGCTGCTGATGGCGACGCTGCCGCGCCTGCTGCCACGGTTCTTCTGAATCGCCGGCGGCGCCCCCTCAGGCGATCCGCGCCTGCGCATCCATGGTCAGCCACCCGTCGTGGTCGCGCGCCCACAACCGGATGGTCTTGCCGTCCTGCTCCGGTTCGCCGCAGACGAAGAACGCCTCGAGATCGAAGGTCGGGCGCACCGCGGTGAACCGGAACGCGACCACCCGCGCTCCCGGCAGATGGGTGCGCAGGAGATCCATCAGCAGCGTCGCGATCAGCGGCCCGTGCACGACCAGCCCGGGATAGCCTTCGGTTTCGGTCACGTAACGCCGGTCGTAATGGATGCGGTGGCCGTTGAAGGTGAGCGCCGAGTAGCGGAACAGCATCACCTCGGTGGGAACCCAGCGCTTCTCCCAGGCCGACCGGGTCGGCGCCGCACGCGGCGCGGGCGGCGTGTCACCGGCCCGCGGCGCGGCGCGATAGACGATGTCGTGGGTCTCGGTCAGCGCCACCGCCGCGGCGTCCCCGACGCGGATGTCATGCCGCACCTTGACGAAGGTCAGCGCGCCGGTGCGTCCGGATTTTTCCGTCACGTCGTCGATGGTCGAGGTGCGGGTGATCGGGTCGCCGATCCGCAACGGAGTGTCGAACGCGAACGTGCCGCCGGCCCACATCCGCCGCGGCAGCGTGACCGGCGGCAGAAATCCGCCGCGCTCGGCATGGCCGTCCGCGCCGATCGCGGACTGCGGATGGATCGGCAGGAAATACAGCCAGTGCCACAACGGTGGCAATTCGACACCGTTCGCCGGTCGCTCGCAGGGCCGGTCCAGGGTGGCGGCGAGCGCCGCATACGGAAAGGCCGTGACCACATCCGACACCGTTTCCGACCGGCCGATCCATTGCCGTAGCACGTCGCTGCCTTGTTCCATCGCTGTCCCCGGGGTCCTGTCGGCGTCGACGCGACCTTATGCGACCGCCGCGCCGGCGGGGAAGGAAAAACGTCGGGACCCGGTGGTCGATCCGCCGTCCGCCGGATCACGCCGGATCGGCGCTGCGGCTTCGCCGGCGCAGCGCCGCCCGGGTCGGGTTCAGCCCGGTCACGCACAGTTTGATCGCCCGGCCCAGGCGCTTGAGACCGGCCTCGAGGTCGGGGGCGTCGTCGGCGATCCAATGCCGCAGTTCGACCTGGTAGATGCAGAAGATCGTCCAGCCGATGAAGGCGGGCTTTTCGCCGGAGCGGATCGTCTCGTCCGCCAGCGCCCGCCCGACGATGCCGTCGACCAGTTCGATCAGTTCCTCGCGAATCCGTTGAAAACCGTGCGCCTGGGCGCCGGAGGCGTAGAACATCATTTCGCGCAGCACCAGCCGCGACAACGCCGGCTGCCGGGCGAAGAACGCATACTGCGGGCGGAACACCGCGACCAGATTGTCGAGCAGCGAGGCGTCCGGATCGACGGCGCCCTTGGCGGCTTCGGCCGCCTGCTCGAGACCGTCGTTGGCCACCAGGAACAGGAGATCGCGTTTGTTTTCCGCGTAGACGAACACCGTCCCCAGGCCGACGCCGGCCCGCGCCGCGATCTCCCGGATGGTGGTGTCGTCGAACCCCTTGGAGGCGAACAGGCTCCGCGTCGCCTGCTTGATGCGGCGCAGCTTGTCGATCTTGTTGCGTTCGCGCTGGCCGAGCCCGGCCGGGGTCTCGCCCGTGTCCGCCTTGGCGCCGGCGCCCGTCCTCGGTCGCATGTCCCAACCGTCGTCCGCTCGTCTTGACAATAACTTGAACCCGTTCAATTATGAACGTGTTCAACGCACCCCCGTTCGGCCGGCTCGCGCACCGAGACGAAAAGCCGGGGCCACGCCGCGTAGCTATCGCACGCGACGTGGGGGTTCGCAAACGACGCGTGGCCGGTCGGGCCGCGCCGGCGGCGAATGGAGGGGCACATGACAGCGGTTTACGCACCGTCGTCCGTCACCGGACGCTCCAAG
>JAVBUK010000461.1:0-3323 GCA_031555345.1 Xanthobacteraceae bacterium
GCCTCAACAACAAGATCCGCGTGCTGCAGCGGCGCGCCTACGGCCTGCGCGATCCGGACTATCTCCGGCTCAAGGTCCTCACCTGCACGCTTCCGGCGCTATGATGGCCTCGTATCACCCACTCGATTCCCGGAAGACCCCGAATTGAAATGCGCCACTTGCGCTATTTCGTCTGCGTCGCGGACGATCTGCATTTCGGTCGCGCCGCGGAACGACTGGGCATGGCCCAGGCGGCGCTCAGCCAGCAGATCCGCCAGTTGGAAGACCGGGTCGGCACCAGGCTGTTCGACCGCACGACCAGAAGCGTCAGATTGACCGACGCCGGAGGCGTCTTCCTGCAGAACGCGGTCCATCTCCTCGCCGAGCTGGACGCCACGGTTCTCGAGACCCGCGCCGCCGCCAACATCGAAAGAGGAAGGATCAGGGCCGGTGCCGTACTCGCGGCCATGACCCAGGTGCTGCCGGCGGCGATCGCCGAATTCCATCAGAGACATCCTGACGTGGAGGTGGACCTCGCCGATCTGACGACGGCCGAGCAGATCGACGGTCTGGAAAATGGAACGCTCGATTTGGGCTTTCTCCATCCGCCGCTCGCCCCCGGCCCGATCAAGCTGACACCCCTGTCGAGCGAGGGCTTCGTCGTCCTGCTGCCGCACGACCACGCGCTTGCTCGAAAGAACGACGTGGGGCTGAAAGACCTGAAAGATTGCCGACTGGTCGGCCAGCGCATGGCCATCGGGGCGCATTACCACAACGTCATTGTCGATCACTGTCGTCGGATCGGCTTCCGGCCGACATTCGTTCAGGAGAGCAGCAGCACGTTGACGGCCGCGGTCCTGGTCGCCGCCAAGGTCGGCGTGGCCATCCTGCCCGAACGGGCGCAATTCATTTCATTGCCTGGCGTTGTGTTCCGCCCCCTGCCCGAACTGCCGCGCGTCATCGAAATCGCCTTGGCTTCCCATCGCGACGAGCCATCGCCGATCATTCAGCAGTTCATCAGGGCGACGCGAAAAATTGCCAGGCTCCACGGTCTTCGGAAGTCGGCAGCACCACCGCAAAGCGGCGACGAATGATGCCGGCCGTTCGATCAACGACGGCTCCATCGCCGACCTGACCGCAGGCGACCCGCGATTGCCGCCGGATCCAGTTGGCGCCGGCGTCCGCAGCGGACGGCTCCTTGCGCACCGAATACCCGGCCCCGGTCAGGCGGACCCGCGACGTTGCCGGCGATCGTATCGGCGGCCCGTGCCGTGAAGGCATCGCGGCTTACCTGCCGCACCGGGCCACCGACGACGCCGATCGAACGGCACGCACGGCCCGGCGCGGCGCCCACGCCCCCCACTTCGGCGTGCAGACACGTGCGCATTCATGGTAAGGCACACCGCTTCACTGGAGGTTCTGGAATGCGCTCTGTTGTCCGGGTGGTGGCTGTCGCCGTGCTGCTGTTGTGCGTGGCCGCGGCCATTCTGGCGTTTGCGCACAGCTTCGCCAACCTGGAGGAAGGCCGGCGGTGCGCGGTGTCGCTCGCCCAGTCGCAATGGCCGAAATGGCTCGGCTGCGCGATGGCGGCCCATGAAAGCCTGGCCGCCGGACTGCTCGGCGGCGTCGGCATCCTGATCGCCGCGCTGGTGGGCTACGAGGCGATCCAGCGACAGATCGCCCGCGATCGGGGCGAATTGCAGCACCAGCTCGACGCCCTGCGCCGCCGCGACCAGGATCTGGTGGCGGAGCGCGCCAGGGAGCACGCCCAGGAGCAGTCGCGCCGGGAACAAGACGCCAAGCTCACCGCCGTCATGCTCATCAGCAACGCGATCCACATCTCCGCGGTGACCCTGCGGTGGCTCAGGCAGGCCGACAGCGCCAAAGGCAGCGCGCTGACGCGCGCCATGCAGCAGGTCCACTTCGGGGTGCGCCAACTGCAGGGCGTGCTCGACCAGCGTTCGCTGATGGAGGTGGCCGCGCAGCTCAGCGCCGCCGACCGCTCGCACTATGTGGCGATAGCGACCAACCTGTCGGCGTTCGTGAACCTCACCCTGTATCCGCCTCCCGGAACCCAGTGGGACCTGCTCAACGCCACCCAGCGCGAGCATCTGCAGAAACTCCGCCCGTCGCTGGAGGCCCTGGATCCGGATCTCGCGGCGGTGTTCGATCGCGATTCGGACCTGGTCGAGGCCGCGGCCTAGTGCGGTGGATTTGACGTTCGTACGGCGCGGCCTGCAACCGGAACCGAACCCCGGAACCGGGACACCAGCAGGCGGCAACCAGCCGGACGGCCGGGATCGGCGATCTCCCATCGGAACGGAGACGGGGGACCGACGTTCACCGTCACGCCCGCGAAACACCCCGGGAACGAGACAACAGGGAGAGACGGATGAACCGATATCTGGTTGCCGCTGCGGTGGCCGGGACCTGGGTGATCGTCGGTGTACCGGTCGGTGCGCCGAAGGATGCCGCTGCGATGCCGCTCGACGTGTCGGGGATTCGCGCCGGCAGCAAGCAGATCGATGACCGCACCAAGACCCAATATGTGTGGGGTGGTCGCCAGTACTGCTGGTATCCGGGCGGTTGGCGCGGCCCCGGCTGGTACTGGTGCGGCTATCGCTGGCGGACCGGGCTGGGGTGGGGTGGGCCGGTGGGCTGGCATGGGTGGCGCACCGGCACCGTTGTCCGGCGTGGTGTGGTCGTCGGGCGCCGGGGCGGCGTCCGGGCATATGGCGCACGGGCCGGCGGCATTCGCAGCTTCGGCGGAGCCAGGAGTTTTGGTGGAGCCAGGAGTTTTGGTGGAGCACGGAGCTTCGGCGGCGGCCGCCGCTCGGATCTCAGGCTCAAACACGACGTCACATTGCTCGGGCTGATGAACGATGGCGTCGGATTTTACCGCTTCAAATACCATGGCGGCGATCGGGTCTATGTCGGTGTGATCGCGCAGGAAGTCGAAGGCGCCAGGCCCGATGCGGTGGCGCGGGGCGCGGACGGGTATCTGCGCGTGAACTACGACCGAATCGCAATTCCGTTCGAGCGCTACGAGACCTGGAACGCTTCCGGCGCCCGCATTCCGCGCGGTCTCGCACCACGGTGAAACACTCACCACGGCGAGGCGACGGGGTCGTGTCCCGCCGAGTGGTGTAGCTCGGTAGAGCGAAGCCGGCCGGCCCTCCGTCATCGTGCGAAACCGCCATCGGCCCGTTCGCGCCGCAACCAACCGGGCGGCGGATGAATGCATCTTGAAACCCGCCCCCCCGGATCCCACATTTGTGCTTGGAGCGGTGTGCGCGCGCCCCCCCCCCCCCCCCCCCCCCCCGACGCGCGCCGGCGGCGGAGGG
>JAVBUK010000271.1:0-5653 GCA_031555345.1 Xanthobacteraceae bacterium
GCACGAATATCGTCTGCTCTCGTATCTCATGCACCATACCGGCCGCGTGGTGTCGCGCACCGAACTGGTGGAGCATCTCTACGATCAGGACTTTGATCGCGACTCCAATACCATCGAGGTATTTGTCGGCCGCATTCGCAAGAAGCTCGGCGTCGATGTGATCCAGACGGTGCGCGGGCTCGGCTATCTCCTGACCCCGCCGAGCGATGTCCGATAACCCCAAGCCCCCCCGGCGGGTGTCGTCGCTCGCCCTTCGCCTGTTCCTGTCGGCCACGGCCTGGACGGTGGTGATCCTGTTCGGTACCGGCATCGTGCTCTCCTCGCTCTATCGCGAAGCGGTCGAGCGGTCGTTCGATCGCCGGCTGGGGGTCTATCTGCGTACCCTGGTTGCCGATGTCGCGGCGCCGGAGGACAGCAGCGACAAGAACCAGCCGCTGGGCGAGCCGCTGTTCGATCTGCCCCTGTCGGGTTGGTACTGGCAGGTCGCCCGGCTCAACGCCTCCAAGCCGGATGTGCGCTCGTCGCGCTCGCTGTGGGACGGCGGTCTTCCGCACCTTGCCGATCGCGTCGCGCCCGGCGCCGACGGCACGCGACGCAGCTACGTGCAGGGTCCCGAGGACCAGCGCCTGCGCCTGGTCGAGCGAACGGTCGATCTCGGCGAGGACGGCCGCTATCTGATCGCCGTTGCGGGCGACTCCCAGGAGATCGACGATGAGACACGCTCGTTCGACCGCGCGCTGGCGGTGACGTTCTTCATGCTGGCGGTGGTTCTGCTGCTGATCACCATGTTCCAGGTCCGCTTCGGTCTCGCCCCGCTCAAGCGGATCTCCGAAGGTCTGGCCGCGATCCGCGCCGGGCGGGCCGAAAGTCTGGCGGGCGAATTCCCGGTCGAGATCGCGCCGCTGGCCCGCGAGATCAACGCGCTCATCGAAGCCAACAAGGAAATCGTCGAGCGTGCCAGGACCCACGTCGGCAATCTCGCGCACGCGCTCAAGACGCCGCTGTCGGTCATGGTCAACGAGGCGTCCGGCCGGTCGGACGATGCCTTCGCGGCGAAGGTGCGCGAGCAGGCGGCGATCATGCGCGACCAGGTCGCGCGCCATCTCGAGCGTGCCCGGCTGGCCGCCCGCCTCACGGTCGTGGGCACCGTGACCGAGGTGGCGCCGGCCCTGGGGGCGCTGACCCGGACCATGGACAAGCTCTACCGTCACCGCGGCGTGGTCATCGATGTCGACGTGCCGGACGACCTGCGCTTCCGCGGCGAGCGGCAGGATCTCGAGGAAATGCTCGGCAACCTGGTCGACAACGCCTGCAAATGGGCGCAGGCACGCGTCAGCATCGAGGTGTCCGGCACCCCCGCCGACGGCGGCAGCGACCGCGCGCTTCTGTTCATCGTCGACGACGACGGTCCCGGCCTGACGCCGGGCGAGCGCGATCAGGTCGTCGCCCACCGCGGCCGCCGGCTCGACGAGACCAAGCCGGGATCGGGCCTCGGGCTGTCGATCGTCCTGGAACTGGCCCGCCTCTACGGCGGCCGGCTCACCCTGGGGACGTCACCGATCGGGGGACTGCGCGCCGAACTGTTGCTGCCGGCGGCATGACGGTCGGGGGCCGGCAGGGCGGGGGGACGATTCCACCCGGAGCGTCCATCGAACTCGGTCGGGCCGCCCCCCTCGCTCAACGAGTTCTTAAGGCCCCGCCGGTTATCACCAGGGAACCGATCTGGAACGGATGGTGCCCTTGAGATGGCGGGCGAGGGTCTCAACATCGACAAGCTGCGTGAGTATCTCCGTGCTCTGACACCGGAGGCGCGCGCGATGTTGATGGCCGCGCTCGAACGCGGCGCCCTGCGCGGCGAAAACACGGCGGGAACCAATCTGGTTTTCCAGGAACTGCGCAAGACCCTGCGCGGCTCGGTGCAGTCGGCGGCGCGCGGCGACAACCCGTCCCGGCGGTTTTTCGCGCCGCTCGAGCCGTTCTTGATCAACGACGCGCCGCAATTCGCCCATGAGGGACGGCTCGCCCGCCCGTCGCTGTCGCCGATCTGGGAGTGGATCTGCCGCGACCTCGCGCCGGAGGAGGCCAAGACCTACATCGCCGAGATGTCGCGGCTGCTGGTCGCGAACCAGGAGCTGGAGGCCGACGCGGCGGCGCGCGCCTTCCAGGACCTGGTGGTGCAGCGGGTGTATGCCGCGCTCGGCGCGGCGCGCACGGACGACAAGGCCAAGCGCCAGCTGTCGGCCCAGATCGGAACCCCGCGGGCGCTCGACGACGTCTATCGTCTCGCCAGCATCCTGCGCGCCCGCGACGCCATCAGCGCGCTGGCGGGCCGACTGCCGAGCTCCATCAAGAACCTCACCGGCGATCGGATTCAGGCGCTCAAGCCGCTGCTCGACACCACCTCGACCCAACGCGAGCTGTTCACCTTCGCCATCATCCTGGTGATGAGTCGCTTGCAGCATCCCTGGCAGCTCATCCGGTTCGCGACCAAGGCGGCCGGTTCCGACGACGCCGTCCGGGTCGCCGAGACCAACTACGCCGTTGCCGTCACCATCGTGCTGCAGGACATGGAGCGGATGGTGCGCACGCTGAGCGAAGACATCCGGCGCGGCCAGGCGGCGGCGCGGCCGATGCTGCTCAAGACCATCCACGACGCTGCGCGGGGTCTCCGCAGCGAGATAAACATGACCGGCGACATGCCCTGGGCGCGCCGTCTCGCCGCCATCCGCACCGAGGTGGCCGGTCTGCTGCGTGGCGAGGTCGAGTCGGCGGCCGGACGGGTCCGCCGTCTGCTGCGGCCGACCAAGGACATCGCGCCGGGCGCCACGCTCGATCCGGGCGAGGTGTCCGACACGGAAAACCTCATTGCCTACGTCGGGGCCTGTCGCAACTTCGCCAGCGAACTCGCCATCAGCGAAATGACCCAGCGGGCGTGGTCGGAAATCCGGCAATATCTCGAGACCAATGCCAAGTCCCTGGTCGAGAGTTTGCGCACGGCGGGCGAGGCCGATCGCGCCTATCGCGAATCGGTGGTCGATGCGACCGTTCGGTTCTGCCAGAAGGTGTTCGGTCAGGAGTTCGCCGATCTGCTGGCGAGAGCGGCCGAACTCGCCGCCGCGAGCGATCGCAAGGCCGCGCGGGCCTGACAGCGATCAGCCGATCCGGGGTGTCCCGCGCTCGGCCCGGAGCGGATGAAATCCGTGTGACGGGCGATGCCGGCGGCGCGTGATGGTGCGCCCAAGTCACCCGAAGGCGGCCACGTCGAACCTTACCGATGTTTAATCCCGCGGTCAGAGCCCGGTAAGGAGGATCTCGCCATGGTGCAGGTTCGGGCGTCGTCGCGACGACGACGTGGGAATCGTGATGGGTGAGATATTGATGGAGAGCAGCGGGATGTCCGCACCCTTGTTGGTCAAGGCAGGCAGGTTGTTGTCGTTGCGCCGGCTGGCCCTGCTGGCCGGCGTCGCCGGGTTGGCGGCGGCGGTCATGGTCGCCGGAACGCCGTTCGGGCCCCGATCGAACTTGTCGTCGCTGGTTGCGCCGGCCTATGCCCAGAGCGTGCAGCGTCCGGCCGGGTTCGCCGACGTCGTCGAGAAGGTGAAACCGGCAGTGATCGCCGTGCGCGTGCGCATGGGCCCCGAATCCGGCTCGCTGCGGGGCGGTGACGGACCGTCCGGCCACGGCTCGCCGTTCGAGGAGTTCTTCCGCCGGTTCGACCGTCCCGACGGCATGCCGGGCTATCGTGGCCACCGGCGCCGCGAATTCGTGACTGGGCAGGGGTCGGGATTCTTCATTTCGGCGGACGGCTTCGCCGTCACCAACAACCACGTGGTCGACAAGGCCGAGAAGGTCGAGGTCACCACCGATTCCGGCAAGACCTATACGGCCCGGGTGATCGGCACCGATCCGCGCACCGACCTGGCGCTGATCAAGGTCGACGACGGCAATGCGTTTCCGTTCGTGCGCCTGGCCACCGCCGCGCCGCGGGTGGGCGACTGGGTGCTGGCGGTCGGCAATCCGTTCGGCCTGGGCGGCACCGTGACGGCCGGCATCGTGTCGGCCCGCGGTCGCGACATCGGCGCCGGGCCCTATGACGACTTCATCCAGATCGACGCGCCGGTGAACAAGGGCAATTCCGGCGGGCCGGCGTTCGACGTGGACGGCAACGTGATCGGCGTCAACACGGCGATCTTCTCGCCGTCGGGCGGGTCGGTCGGCATCGCGTTCGCGATCCCGGCCGAGACCGTGAAGACGGTGGTGGCTCAGCTCAAGGACCACGGCGCCGTCACGCGCGGATGGATCGGGGTGCAGATCCAGCCGGTGACCGCCGACATCGCCGACAGCCTCGGCCTCAAGCAGCCGCGGGGAGCCCTGGTGGCCGAACCGCAGGCCGGGAGCCCGGCCAACAAGGCGGGCATCAGGTCCGGCGACGTCATCGTTTCGGTCGACGGCGCGGCGGTCGACGACGCGCGCACGCTGGCGCGGCGGATCGGTTCGCTCCCGCCCGGCACCACCGTCAAGCTCGGCATCATCCGTGATGGCCGCGAGCAGACCGTGACCCTCACCCTCGGACAGCTCCCGCGTGATCGACAGGCGAAAGCCGCGGGCCCGGAAGACCGCGAGTCGCCGGGGGAGGAATCACGCCTGGGACTGACCCTGGCGCCGGCGAGCGCGGTCGCCGGTGCGGGCGGCGCTGGCCTGGTGGTCGTCGGCGTCGACCCGGACGGCAGCGCGGCCGCGCAGGGGGTCAAGACCGGCGATGTCATTCTCGAAGCGGGCGGTAAGGCGGTGGCCGAGCCGGCCGACCTCCGCCAGGCGCTGTCCGACGCGCGCGGGGCGGGCACGCGCACGATTCTGTTGCGGGTGAAGTCGGGCGAGGGGACGCGGTTCGTCGCGGTTCCGCTCGGCAACGCCTGAGTACGAATGGGTGTTGCGGCCGGAATTCGACGCCCCCCCGGTTGCAGCACCTTTGGGGGACGGGCCTGGTGCCCGCCCCCCGCCCCCTTCGGCCGGATCGCTTGCCGGTTCTGTTTGGTCGGGATGGGGGGATGGGGTGGTCGCCAGGCTGGGGCAGCCAGGCTGGGCAATCGGGTCGCGCGAGCCCCTCCGGACGCGGTATAATGCTGGTCGGTCACGCCGTGGCACCCGTAACGACGTGCGCCGAGGGGATCGGTTCCGGCATGCGGCTACTCATCATCGAAGACGATCGCGACGCGGCCGACTATCTGGTCAAGGCGTTTCGGGAAGTGGGGCACGTGGCGGATCACGCCGCCGACGGCGAGGAGGGTTTTGCGCTCGCGCTCGACGGCGGCTACGACGTCCTGATCGTCGATCGCATGCTGCCGAAGCGGGACGGACTGGCGGTGATCGGCGCATTGCGTTCCAAGGACGTCAATACTCCCGTCCTCATCTTGTCGGCGCTGGGGCAGGTCGACGACCGGGTCAAGGGGCTGCGGGCCGGCGGGGACGACTATCTCGCCAAGCCTTATGCGTTTTCCGAGCTGTTGGCGCGGGTCGAGGCGCTGACCCGCCGACCCGGCGCGCGCGGCGAAGAGACGATCTATCGCGTCGCCGATCTCGAACTCGACCGGCTCTCCCACCGCGTGGTGCGCGGCAAGGACGAGATCGTGCTGCAGCCGCGCGAATTCCGGCT
>JAVBUK010000302.1:0-2981 GCA_031555345.1 Xanthobacteraceae bacterium
CGAAGCGACGACGCGGCGCCAGCCGCGTCCGGCGTCCTCGACCACGTCCCAGCCGTCCTGGAGCCGGTGCTCCTCCGCGCGCTCCCGCGTCAGGAACTCGCCGATCGGCTTGGTCGGGTTCTCGAACGCCCGGTCGTTTCGGTCGATCAGCACCAGAGACACCAGCGCGGTCGGCACCCGCGCGAGCCGGCGCCGCCGGAATTCGTTGCGCAGCGCCAGAACGAGCTGGTAGCCCAGCGCGCCCTGGGTGTCGGCGACGCAGGAGTCGAGCGGCACCTGATGCAGCGCCGACGCGGCGATTTCGGACCGTCGCAGGATGAACCCGACCTGCGGGCCGTTGCCGTGGGTCACCACCAGACGCAGGTCCGGATCGTCGAGCAGCGGCGCGATGTTGGCGCATGCCCGCTGCGCAGCACGATACTGGTCGGGCACCGACTGGTGGGTCTCGTCGGCAATGAACGAGTTTCCGCCCAGCGCGACGACGACGGTCTTCCCCATGGCAACCTCCGGCGAGAAATCTGGCGCTCGCGCGCCATCCGCTCGGTCACGGCGTGACCGAGCGGATGGTCGTTGCGCTCGAATCGACGACATTCGGCCGATCCGCGCACCGGACCGGCCGAACTTCCGATCAGATGCTCAGGCGCTTGGCGCGGCGGATGATCTCGCCGAGCTTGACGCCCGGGTTCTCGAGCCGGGTGAGGAACATCAGCGCCGAGATGACGAACGGTTTGTAACTCGCCTCGTGGTAGGTCGGGATGCGGTACTGCTCGAACACTTCCGCGCTCACCTCGCCCGCCTTGCAGCTCACGTCGGTGATGTCGGCCGGCAGGCAGTGCATGTACAGCGCCTTGCCCTGGTCGGTCAGGTTCATCTTGGCGCGGTCGCATTCCCAGTTCGAGAACCGCGCATTGTTGGCCAGGCATTCCTTTTCCAGCGCCTTGAGGCCGTCCTTGTCGGATTTCTTGAGCAGCTCGGTGCGGCGCTGCATGACCGCATAGGGCGCCCAGGATTTCGGGTACACGATGTGGGCGCCGGTGAACGCCTGCTCCATGCTGTTGACGATCTCGAACTTACCGCCGGTCGCCGCCGCGTTCTTCTTGGCCACCTCGATCACGTCGGGAATCAGGCCGTAGCCCTCCGGATGGGCCAGGCTGACGTCCATGCCGAAGCGGGTCATCAGGCCGATGATGCCCTGCGGCACCGACAGCGGCTTGCCGTAGCTCGGGCTGTAGGCCCAGGTCATGGCGATCTTCTTGCCGCGCAGGTTGTCGAGCCCGCCGAAATGCTTCTGCAGCCACGCCAGATCGGCCAGCGCCTGGGTCGGATGGTCGATGTCGCACTGCAGGTTGACGATGCTCGGGCGGCGGTGCAGCACCCCCTGGCGGGTGCCCTCGGTCAGCGCATCGCCGACCTCGCGCATGTATTTGTTGCCTTCGCCCAGATACATGTCGTCGCGGATGCCGATCGCCTCGGCCATGAAGCTGATCATGTTGGCGGTTTCGCGCACGGTCTCGCCGTGGGCGATCTGGCTCTTCTCCTCGTCGAGTTCCGACAGCGTGAAGCCGAGGGCACTGGCCGCCGCCGCGAACGAAAAGCGCGTGCGGGTGGAGTTGTCGCGGAAGATCGAGATCGCCAGGCCGGACTCGAAGGCGCGATACGAGATGCCCTCCCGATGGAGCAGCTTGAGCGCCTCGGCGAGCCTCAGGATCGCCTTGATTTCGTCGAGCGGGTGCTGCCAGGTGAGCAGGAAGTCCTTGTGGAACAGATCGGTCTCGAGCGCCTGGAAGGCGGCGGCCTCTTTCTCGACAGCGGCGATGGACATACTGGGTTCCTTGCGTGGGAATAGGAAGCGGCGCTTCCACGGGTTGACGACGAACGCGGTTCAGTGCCCCGGCAACGCCGGCTCGGCGTCGATCAGGGCGATCAGGGTGGCGCAGGGCGAAAGATCGATCGTCTCGCCGTCGGCGAGCGGTCCGGCCGGCTCGCAGCTGACGAGCGCCCAGGTCGCCGGCGTCAGGCGGGCGATCAACTTGTCCGAGCGGTAGACGGCTTCGCCGTCGCGGCGTTCCAGGCTGTGCGACCGGCCGGCCAGCCGTGCTTCGATGGCGACCGCGCCGTCGCGGCGCACGAAACGGAACGCGTCGCCGCGCGCCTCGCGCCACCCGGCCTCGTCGATCCAGAAACGCGGCTTCGCCCGATAGGGTGCTCCCGCGGTGGGGCAGAAGCTGGTGCAGTTGCCGCACTCGTTGCAGAAATCGCCGATATTGACGATCTGGACCTGCTGGCGCACGGCGTGCGGCGCGCCGACGGCTTCCTGCAGCTTGCCGCCACGGGCCACGAACGACGGCCAGGTCACGCTGAACGGCGTGACCGTGTAGGCGAGATTGGCGCGGTTCGGGCACACGGTGACGCACAGGCTGCAGACGTCGTCGCAGTCGAGGCAACGGCTCGCCTCCCGGGCCGCCGCCTCGGCGCCGAACACGCCGACCACCTCGGCGAAGCCGGCGCGTTCGGCCGGCGGCAACGCCGGGACCGTCTCCGGCCGGGTGCGGCGCGCCTTCTTGTCCATCAGCATGGCCGCCGTCGCGGACTTGTCGATTGCGGGCTCGTCCGGGAGCACGATGCCGTGGCGTCGGGCGATCTCGGCCGCCACCGACCGGCCGTCGGCGATCGCCTTGATGACCGATGCCGCACCGCGCGCGACGTCGCCGCCGGCGAACAGGTCGGCGACGCTGGTCTCGCAGGTCACCGGATCGACCACCAGCGTGCCGTCCCGGCGCCGCGCCAGATCGAGGCCGTTGAGCAAAGCGAGGTCGGGCTCCTGTCCGATCGCGCAGATCACCGTATCGGCAGCCAGGGTGTCACGGGTGCCGGTCGGCACCGGACGCGGCCGTCCGGACTCGTCCGGTTCGCCGAGCGTCATGCGCTCGCACGCCAGCGCCTTGACGCGTCCGGCGTCGGCGACGACGCGCAGCGGCGCC
>JAVBUK010000367.1:0-2577 GCA_031555345.1 Xanthobacteraceae bacterium
GAAGGTCGCGAGCCCAAGGATTATGTCGCGACCGCGCTCGCGGCCGGCACGCTCAAGCTGTCGTGCGAAGACCCCGACAAGCCGGTCAACTGGCCGCGCAACATGTTCGGGTGGCGCTCGAACCTGCTCGGTTCGTCGGGCAAGGGGCACGAGTATTTCCTCAAGCACTTGCTCGGCACCACGCACGGCGTGCTCGGCAAGGACCTGGGAGCGACCGGCCGCCAGAAGCCGCAGGAGGTCGCCTGGCACGAGCAGGCGCCGGAGGGAAAGCTCGACCTGCTGGTCACGCTCGATTTCCGCATGTCGACCACCTGCGTCTACTCGGACATCGTGCTGCCGACCGCCACCTGGTACGAAAAGAACGACCTCAACACCTCCGACATGCATCCGTTCATCCATCCGCTCACCGCGGCGGTGGACCCGGCGTGGGAAGCGAAGAGCGACTGGGAGATCTACAAGGCGATCGCCGAGAAGTTCTCCGCGATCGCGCCCGAGGTGCTCGGCGTCGAGACCGACGTGGTGCTCAGCCCGATCATGCACGACACCGCCGGCGAGATCGCCCAGGCGCTCGACGTCAAGGACTGGAAGAAGGGCGAGGTCGCGCCGATTCCCGGCCGGACCATGCCGCAGGTGAGCGTGATCGAGCGCGACTATCCCAACCTCCACCGGCGCTTCACCGCACTCGGTCCGCTGATGGACCGGCTCGGCAACGGCGGCAAGGGGATGAGCTGGACGACCGCGCACGAGGTCGAGGTCCTCAAGGCGCTGAACGGCGTCGTCACCGACGAAGGGCCCGCCAAGGGGCGTCCGCGGATCGACACCGACATCGACGCCGCCGAGGTGCTGCTGACGTTGGCGCCGGAGACCAACGGCGAGGTCGCGGTCAAGGCCTGGGAGTCGCTGCAGCGCTTCACCGGCCGCACCCACACCCATCTGGCCATTCCGAAGGAGGACGAGAAGATTCGCTTCCGTGACGTGGTGGCGCAGCCGCGCAAGATCATCTCGTCGCCGATCTGGTCGGGGCTGGAGTCGGAGAAGGTCTGCTACAATGCCGGATACACCAACGTGCACGAGTTGATCCCGTGGCGCACGCTGACCGGGCGCCAGCAGCTCTACCAGGATCACCCGTGGATGCGGGCGTTCGGCGAGGCGCTCGCGGTCTACCGGCCGCCGGTCGATCTCAAGGCGATCAAGCCGGTGGTCGACGGCAAGCCGAACGGCGAGAAGCAGGTTGTCCTCAACTTCATCACCCCGCACCAGAAGTGGGGCATTCACTCGACCTACACCGACAACCTGCTGATGCTGACGCTGTCGCGTGGCGGGCCGATCGTGTGGATCAGCGAGCAGGACGCCGAAGGCGCCGGCATCACCGACAACGACTGGATCGAGGCCTACAACGTCAACGGCGCGCTGGTGGCGCGCGCGGTGGTGTCCCAGCGGGTCAAGCCGGGCATGTGCATGATGTATCACGCCCAGGAGAAGATCGTGAACGTGCCGGGATCCGAGATCACCGGGCAGCGCGGCGGCATCCACAATTCGGTGACGCGGGTGGTGCTCAAGCCGACCCACATGATCGGCGGTTACGCCCAGCAGTCGTACGGCTTCAACTACTACGGCACGATCGGCACCAACCGCGACGAGTTCGTGGTCGTCCGCAAGATGGCGAGGGTCGACTGGCTCGACCAGCCCGCCGTCGATTCGCCGCGCAACTCCCGACTGGAGGCCGCAGAATGAACATCCGGGCGCAAATCGCCATGGTGCTGAACCTCGACAAGTGCATCGGGTGTCACACCTGTTCGGTCACCTGCAAGAACGTGTGGACCAGCCGCGAGGGCATGGAATACGCCTGGTTCAACAACGTGGAAACCAAGCCGGGCATCGGCTATCCCAAGGAGTGGGAGAACCAGGACCGCTGGAACGGCGGTTGGGTGCGACGCCGGAACGGCAAGCTCGAGCCGAGGATCGGCGCCAAGTGGCGGGTGCTGTCGAAGATCTTCGCCAACCCGGACCTGCCCGAGATCGACGACTACTACGAGCCGTTCACGTTCGACTACGAGCACCTCCAGACCGCCCCGGAACTGGATGCGTTCCCGACCGCGCGGCCGCGTTCGCTGGTCACCGGCGAGCGGATGGAAAAGATCGCGTGGGGTCCGAACTGGGAAGAGATCCTCGGCGGCGAGTTCGCCGGCCGCAGCCGGGACGTCAATTTCGCCGACGTACAGAAGGAAATCTACGGCCCGTTCGAAAACACGTTCATGATGTACCTGCCGCGGTTGTGCGAGCACTGCCTCAACCCGGCCTGCGTGGCGGCGTGCCCCTCGGGCGCCATCTACAAGCGCGAGGAGGACGGCATCGTCCTGATCGACCAGGACAAGTGCCGCGGCTGGCGGATGTGCGTGTCGGGCTGTCCCTACAAGAAGATCTACTACAACTGGAGCAGCGGCAAGTCGGAGAAGTGCATCTTCTGCTTCCCGCGCATCGAGGCGGGCGAGCCGACGGTGTGCTCGGAAACCTGCGTCGGCCGCATCCGCTATCTCGGCGTGGTGCTGTACGACGCCGACCGCATCGCCGAGGTGG
>JAVBUK010000020.1:0-2909 GCA_031555345.1 Xanthobacteraceae bacterium
AGCAGGGCTTGGGTCAGGCCGACCGCAAAGGCAAACGCGGTGGCGCCGATCAGCCACGGCAGCGCACGCTCGGCGAGACGGAGAAACCGGGTCGGATTGGCGAGGTCGATCAGGGCCATGGCGTCATCTGGAAATCCGGGAACCGCAGTCTAGTGAGCCCGGCCCGGCGGCACAATGCGGCGCCGGCAGGATCCCCCAAAGGGAGTACCGGTCGGAAAGGATCATGCGCCACCGGCAGGCCGGAACGGCACCGGGGCGACCAGAACAGCCTGCGGGCAGTTCCGGCCATGATGCAGGTCAAGGCCCCTTTCAACCCTGCGTTACTCCAACGGCGGATGGCCGCGGCACACCAGCCGGATCCGCCGGCTTTCGCTTCTTACTCCAGGCCGTGACGAAACGCGGCCGCGGCCGCGAACGGACCGACCACCAGGCTGATCAGGGTGAGCGCACACAACACGGTGAATGGCGTGCCGAACGGCACCGGCCCGGTGATCGCCGCATTGACGGCGGAGACGCCGAAAATCAGCACCGGCACGGTCAGCGGCAACACCAGCACGGGCAGCAGCAGGCCACCGCGTCGGAGCGCGACCGCGATCGCGGCTCCGATCGACCCGATGAAGGTGAGCGCCGGCGTGCCGACCAGCAGCGTGAGCGCCACGGCACCGATCGCGGTCGGTTCCAGATTGAGGAACAGGCCGAGAATCGGCGAGGCGATCACCAACGGCACTCCGGTGGTGAGCCAATGCGCCAGGGCCTTGGCGGCCACCACCAGCTCGAGCGGTGTCTGACCCATCAGGATCAGGTCGAGCGAGCCGTCGTCGAAATCGCCCGCAAACAGCCGATCCAGCGTCAGCAGC
This sequence comes from Xanthobacteraceae bacterium, assembly GCA_031555345.1. Taxonomy (GTDB): domain Bacteria; phylum Pseudomonadota; class Alphaproteobacteria; order Rhizobiales; family Xanthobacteraceae; genus Astrobacterium. The sequence continues at coordinate 858 of JAVBUK010000020.1, forward strand.
GAGGCGAGCAAGGCCCCGATCCATAGAATCGCGGGACCGATCCGCTGCAGCAGCGCAAGGTCGGGCCCGATCGCGAACGGGATCAGCGTCACCACCGTGAGGAAGAACAGGACTCCCATCAACGCGCCGCCGCCGATGCGGATGGCGATGCGCATGTCGCGCACCAGGATGGCGGACAGCGCGCTCATGCGGCCACCCCGGGAACCGACCTGCGCGGTCGAAAGCCGGCGACACCGGGGATCATTGCGCCCCTCCCATTTTGAACTCCCGGGTGCGTTCGAGCCCGAGCGGGCCGTGGGTCGCGGCGAGAATCATGCCGCCCCCGGCGAGATGGGAGCGCATCAGGCCGGTGAGCCGCTCCTGGGCGGCGGCATCCAGCGCAGCGGTCGGTTCGTCGAGCAGCCAGATCGGGCGCGGCGCCCCAACCATGCGGGCAATCGACAGGCGGCGGCGCTGGCCGGCCGACAGATAGCCGGCCGGCAGGGCGGCGAGCGCCGCCAGCCCGACCGCCTTCAGGGCAGCCTCCGATTTGGCCTCCGACTTGGCCGCGGCCGCCCCCAGATAGGCACTCCAGAACTGCAGATTCTCGGCGACCGTCAACGAGGTCTTGAGGGCGTCGCGATGGCCGAGGTAGTGCGCCTGCTCGGGCAGACTGAGTTCGGGATCGCCGCCCGACAGCACGATCGCGCCATGCGTGGGCCGCAGCAGGCCGGCGATCATGCGCAGCAGGGTGGTCTTTCCGACCCCGTTTCGGCCGGTGACGATCAATGCTTCGCCCGCCTCGACGGCAAACGCCAGCCCGGAGAAAACCTCGCGGCCTCCGCGAACGCACGCCAAATCACCCCCCGCCAAACGCATCCGACCTCTCTTGCGACATTGCGGCTCCGCCCTGGACCGCGTCCCGAACCATGATCAGGATTCCTGTGCCGGCATCAACTTTCTTCGGAGTGGCAGCGGGGGCGAAATGCTCTTATAAGCCAAACATTAGCTCCCCACTCGGCGAAATCGCGCGCCCCACCGCGCGGGAGGAAAAAGCTCGCAAAGTAGCTTTTTACCGTAATGGATCCCAACCCCCTTCGCCTGACGGAACGGAAACAGCGCTCATGACCTCACTCGACAGTTTCAAATGCCTCAAGACCCTCAAAGCCGGCACCAAGACCTATGCGTATTACAGCCTGCCGGCAGCCGAAAAGAACGGCCTGAAGGGCATCTCGCGCCTGCCGTTTTCGCTCAAGGTCCTGCTGGAGAATCTGCTGCGCAACGAGGATGGCCGGACCGTCACCAAAGACGACATCCTGGCATTCTCGCAATGGATCAGGACCAAGACGTCGGATCGCGACGTCGCCTTTCGGCCCGCGCGGGTTCTGATGCAGGACTTCACCGGCGTGCCGGCGGTGGTCGATCTCGCCGCCATGCGTGACGCCATGAGGGTCTGCGAGGCGACCCGAAGAAGATCAATCCGCTGGTGCCGGTCGATCTGGTCATCGATCACTCGGTGTCGGTGGCGTTCTTCGGCACCAAGGATGCGTTCAAGCGCAACGTCACGGAAGAGTATGCGCAGAACCAGGAACGCTACCGTTTCCTGAAGTGGGCGCAGCGCTCGTTCGAGAACTTCCGCGTCGTGCCGCCCGGGACCGGCATCTGCCATCAGGTCAATCTGGAGTACCTGTCGCAGACGGTGTGGACCGCCAAGCAGAAGCTGACGGTCGGCGGCAAGACCGCAACCTACGAACTCGCCTATCCGGACACACTGGTGGGCACCGATTCGCACACCACCATGGTCAACGGCCTCGCCGTGCTGGGTTGGGGCGTCGGCGGCATCGAAGCGGAAGCCGCCATGCTGGGCCAGCCCTATTCGATGACCCTGCCGGAGGTGATCGGCGTCAAACTCACCGGCACGCTCAAGGAAGGAGTGACCGCGACCGACCTCGTGCTCACCGTCACCCAGATGCTGCGCAAGCGGGGCGTGGTCGGCAAGTTCGTCGAGTTCTTCGGCCCCGGCCTCGATGAGCTGTCGATCGCCGACCGAGCCACCATCGGCAACATGGCGCC
>JAVBUK010000249.1:0-4735 GCA_031555345.1 Xanthobacteraceae bacterium
CTCGCATTTCTTCATCGAACGGCCGATTTTCGCGTCCGTCGTCTCGATCGTGATCCTGATCCTGGGCGCCGTCGCCTATGTCCGCCTGCCGGTCGCGCAGTATCCGGAGATCGCGCCGCCGGTCGTCTCCGTCAGTGGTCAGTATCCGGGCGCGAGCGCCTCCACGGTGGCGGACACCGTGGTCACGCCGATCGAGCAGCAGATCAACGGCGTCGAGGGGATGCTGTACATCTCCTCCAACTCGACGGCGGACGGGCGTTTCACGATCTCGGTGACGTTCGACATCGGCACCAACCTCGACATCGCCCAGGTCCAGGTCCAGAACCGGGTCGCCATCGCCCAGCCGCGTCTGCCCCTGACGGTGCAGCAGATCGGCGTCCTGGTGCAGAAGAGCTCGCCCGACATCCTGATGGTGGTGAACCTGACGTCGCCCGACAAGTCGCGCGACACCCTGTTCATGACCAACTACGCCAACATCCAGATCAAGGATGTGCTCACGCGGGTGGAGGGCGTCGGTTCGATCACGGTGTTCGGCGCGCGCGACTATGCGTTGCAGGTGTGGATCGATCCCGACCGGCTGCAGTCTTTCAATCTGACGGCGACCGATGTCACCACCGCACTGGCGGCGCAGAACGTCCAGGTCGCCTCGGGGGTGCTCAACGCGCCGCCGGTGCCGAACCAGTTGGCGTTTCAGGTGGCGGTGCAGACGCAGGGAAGGATGACCGACCCGGCCGACTTCGCCAACATCATCATCAAGCAGTCGCCGAACGCGGTCGTCCGGGTCAAGGACGTCGGTCGCGTCGAACTGACCGGCCAGGACTACTCGTCGATCTCCTATCTGGATCGCAACGATTCGGTCGCACTCGGCGTGTTCCAGCGCCCCGGCTCCAACGCGCTCGCCACCGGGGATCGCATCCGCACCGCCATGGCGAAGATCGCCGAGTCGTTCCCGTCCGGGATGGAGTACGTCATCGACTACGACCCGACCCGCTACATCGCCGAGTCGGTGGCGGCCGTGGTCGAGACCATCTTCGAAGCCGTTGTCCTGGTCGTGCTGGTGGTGGTCCTGTTCCTGCAGACGTGGCGCGCCGCCGTCATCCCGATCCTGGCGATTCCGATCTCGCTGGTCGGGACGTTCTTCGTCATGGGCATGTCCGGGTTCTCGCTCAACAACCTGTCGCTGTTCGGCCTGGTGCTGGCGATCGGTATCGTGGTCGACGACGCGATCGTCGTCGTGGAGAACGTCGAACGCAACATCGCATCCGGCCTCGCGCCGCGCGAGGCCGCACACAAGAGCATGGACGAGGTCGGCTCGGCGCTGATCGCGATCGCGCTGGTGTTGTGCGCGGTGTTCGTGCCGTCGACCTTCATCACCGGAATTTCGGGGCAGTTCTATCGCCAGTTCGCGCTGACCATCGCGGGCGCGACCGTGTTCTCGCTCATCGTCTCGCTGACGCTATCGCCGGCCATGTGCGCCCTGCTGCTGAAGCCGCACGATCCCCGCCACCGCGACAGCTGGTGGGAGCGGCCGATCCACGGTTTCTTCCGCGGGTTCAACTGGGGTTTCGACCGGTTCAGCCGCGGCTACGGCTGGTTGGTTCGACGGGTGGTGCGCTTCGCGGCCCTCATGCTGGTGCTGTATGCGGGCGTACTCGCTTTCGGCCTCAATGAATTCCGCAAGGCGCCGCAGGGCTTCATCCCCGAGCAGGATCGCGGGTTCCTGATCATGGCGTCGCAGCTGCCGCCGGGCGCCTCGCTCGCTCGAACCGACGCGGTCGCCAAGCAGGCGCGCGAGATCGTGCTGTCGCAGCCCGGGGTCGCGCACGCGATCAACATCGTCGGCTTCTCCGGCGCGACCTTTACCAACGCGCCCAACGCCGGCGCCATGTTCATCATGCTCAAGCCGTTCGAAGAGCGCGCCCACGATCCCGCTCAGTCCGGCGTGGCCATCCGCCACGCGTTGAACAGCAAACTGGCGGGAATCCAGGACGCCTTCATGGTCGTGGTCTCGCCGCCACCGGTGCAGGGCGTCGGCAATGCGGGCGGATTCCGCATGATGGTGGAGGATCGCAACGGGGTCGGCGCGCAGGCGTTGCAGGGGGCCGTGTATGCGATGATGGCCCGTGCGAACCAGACGCCGGGTCTGGTCCAGGTGTATTCTCTGTTCGAAACGTCGACGCCGCAGCTCTGGCTCGACATCGACCGCACCAAGGTACAGATGCTCGGCGTCAACATGGCCGAGGTGTTCAGCACCCTGCAGATCAACATCGGGTCGAGTTACGTCAACGACTTCAACCTGTTCGGACGCACGTTCCGGGTGCAGGCGCAGGCCGACGCGCCCTATCGGCTGCAGCCGAAGGACGTCCTCAAGCTGCGGGTGCGCAACACCCTCGGCGAAACCGTGCCGCTCGGGGCGTTCACCACCGTGCGCGACCTCTCCGGTCCCTATCGGGTGCCGCGCTACAACATCTATCCGGCGGCCGAGCTCGACGGCAACGCCGCCCCCGGCTATTCGCAGGGCCAGGCGATCGCCATCATGGAGAAGCTGGCGGCCGAGACGCTGCCGCCCGGGGTCGGGTTCGAGTGGACCGCACTGGCATTCCAGCAGATCAGGGCCGGCGACACCGCCATATTCGCCTTCACGCTCGGCGTGGTGTTCGTGTTCCTGGTGCTGGCGGCACAGTTCGAAAGCCTGACCCTGCCGCTGGCGGTGATCCTGATCGTGCCGATGTGCCTAGTCACCGCCGTCACCGGCATCGTGCTGCGCGGATTCGACAACAACATCCTGAGCCAGGTCGGCTTCATCGTGCTGATCGGTTTGGCGTCGAAGAACGCGATTCTGATCGTCGAGTTCGCCAAGCAGCTCGAGGATCGCGGCCAGAGCCGCCTGGCTGCCGCGGTCGATGCGGCGCGGCTGCGGTTGCGACCGATCCTGATGACTTCGTTGGCGTTCATCTTCGGTGTCACTCCGCTGGTATGGGCAACCGGTGCCGGTGCCGAGCTGCGTCAGTCGCTCGGAACGGCCGTGTTCTCCGGCATGATCGGCCTGACCTTCTTCGGCCTGATCTTCACCCCGGCGTTCTACGTGGTGTGTCGTTGGATCGCCGGATTGCGTCGTGGGCAGCCTGGGACCTCGCCCGGTTCGCCACAGGCAGCGGAGTGACTGCGCCTTCCGCATCGCAAGCGACTGCGATCGCAGGCGTCGGCGGGATTCGTCGGCCACCCCCGAGACGGAACGCGGCGGATCCGGGCGCGCTTCGGTGCGGCCGCGCGGCGCCCGGGCGGGAGGCGCCGGGGCTCGTTCGGCACCGACGGCTGCTGCCGGGATGAATATCGTTCGCGCCGCCGGTGGCGCGATGTCGTTGCGTAAGTAGCCTTTGCCGCACCACCGTGGTTGCGTTCCGTTCCCGCATGCCCCCTTGACCATGTGCCGTCTTCGACCGGCGCGAGGGGCATGCGAGAACAAGTGGGACAGAGATTCCAGGACAAGATGAAGATCGTCCACGCCATCCTGATCAAGCTGATCTCGGTGCTGCTGTTCGCCGTGATGTCGGCCTTGATCCGATGGCTGGGGGCGACCATCCCGCTCGGCGAGGTGGTTTTTTTCCGCAGCATCTCGACCGCGGTCCCGGTGCTGCTGGTCTACGCCTTGCGCCGCGAGATCACGGTCCCGCTCTACACCAAGCGTCCCCTGGGCCACGTCACCCGCGGCGCGATCAGCGTTGCCGGCATGTTCCTCAGTTTCGCAGCCCTGGCACGCCTTCCGCTGATGGATGCGACCGCCATTTCGTTTGCCGCACCGTTGGTGACGGTCGCACTCGCCGCGATTTTGCTCGACGAACGCGTGCATGCCTATCGATGGGGCGCCGTGGCCGTGGGGTTCGTCGGCGTGCTGGTGATGCTCTGGCCCTACCTCGACATGGGCCACATCATGGCGACCGGGGGCGTCGGGGCCGTCGTCGGGGTCGGGTGCGCGGTGGTGGCTTGCTTCACCAACGCCGGGTCGGTGATCCAGACGCGCCGTCTGACCGACAGCGAGACCAACGCCGCGATCGTGTTCTATTTTTCGCTGATCTGCACGCTTTCCGGCGCCGTGACCCTGCCGTTCGTGTGGGTCACCCCGACACTCCTGGAGATCTCGGCCTTGATCCTGATCGGGTTGCTCGGCGGACTCTCGCATTTCCTGCTGACCGAAAGCTTCCGCTACGCACCCGCGTCGGTCGTGGCGCCGTTCGATTACACCGCGATGTTCTGGGCGTTTCTGTTCGGCTATTGGATGTTCGGCGAAATCCCCACGGTGCATGTTTTCATCGGGGCTGCCATCGTGGCCGGTTCGGGGCTCTTCATGATCCTGCGCGAACGCCGCCGTGCCGCGGAGCGCCAGCGCACCTAAGCGCGCCGGCGAATCCCGGACCGATCCGGTGGCGGGGCGGTTCCATTTTATGATGAAAAAATAATGACTTGGCAAAAACGGCTCGTTGCATTCGGGCAACACTGACCGACAAATCGAACATCCGGCAGTGAACGCCCTGCCTGGTTTGATGGAACGGCAAGGTTGATTCGGTTACCTTTGCGCTGCGGCTGGTCGCTGAGGGACGATTCGAGATGAAGCGGATTGTGTTCGCTGGCGTTGTGTTGATGGCTTTCGCCGGTGCTGCGGCTGCTGCCGATCTCCCGCGCAGGATGCCCGTCAAGGCGCCCGTTGCGGCGCCCGTTGCGGCGCCCGTATATGACT
>JAVBUK010000274.1:0-4663 GCA_031555345.1 Xanthobacteraceae bacterium
ACACCGGAACTCGCCACCACCCCGATGCCCAGGATGCTCAGTGCATCCGGTACGTGATCGAACACCAGCCAGCCGAGCAACGCCGCCCACAACATCTGCAGGTAGGTGGTGGGAGCGAGAAGGGATGCGGGCGCATATCGATACGCTGCGGTGTACAGAAGATGGCTCAAGCCTCCGATGATCCCGATCGCCAAGAACAGGAAAGCTTCGAGGAGGCTCGGCGGATCGCCGGTCAGGTACCATGGCAGTCCGGCGCTGAAACAGATCGCGCCGACCAGCACGGTGTAGAACAACAGCGCGAGAGTGCGCTCGGTGCTCACCAGCAGGCGCGACATCAGCTGGTAGGCCGCGTTGGCCACGGCGGCGCTCAGGACCCAGGCAACGCCGCCGAGCTCCAGTCCGCCGCCCGGCCGGACGATGATCAGCACGCCGGCGAATCCCGTCACGGCGGCGGCCCAGCCGAGCAGTCCGATCCGCTCGTGCAAAAGCGGACCGGCGACGAGAACGACCAGCATCGGCGCCACGAAGTTGATGGCGGTGGTCTCGGCGACCGGCAGTCGCTGCAGGGCCATTCCGAACGCCAGCGATGCGAACGTAAGGAACAGAGCGCGCAGGAGAACCAGTCCGGTCCGCCGTGTCTCGACGAACTGGCGGCCCTGGGTCGGCCCCAGGATGGCGACCATCAGCACCAGGTTGACGACGTACCGGATCGCCATCACCATCGGCACGTTGTAGTGCATCACCAGATACTTGGTGATGGTGTCCAGGCACGAGAACAGGAACAGTCCCGACAGGAACAGAAACAAAGCCCGGAACGGGCGCGGGGCCGGGAGTGCGGGCCGTCCATCGGCGTCCCCAGGCCCGTTCGCGCGCTTTTCGGGTGTGGTGGAAGTCATCGTCGAATCGGACATGCGTCCGTTCACAGCTCCTGTCGGGAGGGCCGGAGCCGGATGCCGGCAAGCCCGCCGGTGACGACGGCCACCTTGTCCACGATGCCCTGTGCCATGATCTCTCTTGTCGAAGCCGTGTGTGGCGTCGTCGCGACCGGCAGCCCGCCAGAGTGGTTCGATCGCGGTGCTCGCCCTACATCAGATTCGACCAGACCGGTAGACAATCAATTGCGGTGCTCCACTGTCGCGGCCGGTGAGCTCGGCGGCTCCCCGGCCGCGTCTCGATCGGAACGCCGGATCTGTGCGATCACCGTCCGCCGTATCCACATCACGCATTTTCAGCGGCGCGGTGGATGCCTGCGCGCACCTGGGTATAGGTGCCGCAACGGCAGATGTTGGTGATGGCAGCGTCGATTTGCGCGTCGGTTGGCTGCGGTGTCTTGTTCAGGAGCGCGACCGCCGCCATGATCATTCCGCTGTGGCAATAGCCGCATTGCGGCACATCGAGGTCGATCCACGCCTGCTGCACCCGGTGCAGCCGGCCGTTCTGGGCCAATCCCTCGATGGTGGTGATTGCCTTGCCTTCCACCGCCGACAGCGGCACCGCGCACGCCGGGACTGCTTCGCCGTCGACCAGGACCGTGCAGGAGCCGCAAAGCCCCTGACCGCAGCCGTATTTCGTGCCGGTCAGGCCGAGATGGTCGCGCAGCACCCACAGCAGCGGCGTGTCGCGGTCCGTCTCGATTTCGTGGGCGGCACCGTTGACGATGAAACGGGTCATCACTCCCCCAAAACCCACGGCTGACGCAATCGGTCAAACGCATCAAGACCGCGCCGGGCAGCCCGGTCGCCGCCAACGAGCGAATTCGCGCGTTGGTCGTCGGATGTCAACCGGCGCGGTGGCGTGGGATCGGGTGGCAAAATACGCATGCGGATGGTGCATTCGTGCGGCGGTTCGGGCCTGCCGCGCCGATGGCGACGGTCTGCGACCGCAGAACGGGCGGCACAATCGGCCTCGACTTGCGTTTACGCCTTGGGTGCGCGCCTCGTCGCGATTGGGCGCGTATCGACGCGGATGCCCCAATGGGGGCGGCATGAGATGAGGGGCGTCTGAGCATCCAGGTGCCGGTGCAGGCAAAGCAAATCATTGCGTGTCTCGGCAGTCGTGTTCCGGTTGACCACGTCGCGGCGGCCGGCTTCGCTGCTTGCGCGCCTACCCGGGGCAAATCCGCAGCGCTTTGATGGGCTTCGGGCAGGGATACCGTGTGCCTCGATTTCGGATTGCCCGACCGGGCACTTTTCGAAATCATGCGCGCGCCGCCGACGTGAGTGCGACCCGGCCGGCCGGAGGAGGTGACCATGCGTCGAATTCTGGTTGCAACGGACGGATCGAGCGATGGAGACCGGGCGCTTGATTTCGCCGTGGCGCTGACGCGGGACGCTGGTGGCGCATTGATGGTCGTGAATGTCAGCGACGAGTTGTCGCAGGAAGACGTGAAGGCGCTCGACCAGATCGAGAGCGGACTGGTCGACGACATGGACAACGACGTCCTGGAGCGTGCCAAGAAGTACATCGAGGCCCAGGGAGGTCCCGCCGTCGACGCGCGGGTGGTCTATGGCCAGCCGGTGGCTGGAATCCTCGAAGCTGCCGCGGCCCACGCCGCCGACCTCATCGTAGTCGGACGACGTGGACGCGGGCAACTGGCCGGCCTGATTCTCGGGAGTGTTTCGCAAAAGCTGGCCGGTGTCTCGCCATGCCCGGTTGTCATCGTTCCCTGACCGCCTGCCGGTTCGGCGGGCAGCGCCACGGCAGGCGCCGGTGTGACGGGACCGGTGGGCGGACCATGACTGTGCGTACCGCGAACAACGACCGCCGTTGCGTCAGCTCGCGGAAGAATCCGGATCCGGGTTTGCGATGATGCTCCAGTCTGCTGTAAAGAGAGCCGTTTCTCGATTTCGCCACGACGATCTTGAATGAGCAACGCCGGTCCGTCGACGCCCAGCCAAAAGCTCCTGTGGTTCCGTTTCTGGCGCAACGCCGCCGATTACTGGCGTGGGCCGACCGCCCTTGAGGCGTGGGTCCTCTCCGGCTCCCTCGCCCTCATCGTCATCGCCCAGTTGTTCGTCCAGTACCGCCTCAATTACTGGAACCGCTACTTTTTCAATGCGCTGGAACAGCACGACGGCCCCGGCCTCGAATACCAGGCGAAGATCTTCCTGCCGTTGGCGGCATCGGCGGTCGCGCTGGCCAGCATGTCGGTGTGGAACCGCATGTCGCTGCAACGAAAATGGCGCGAACGCCTCACCCGGTACCTGATCAAGTACTGGCTCGACGACGGTCACTATCGGCGGCTCAACACGGTGTCGGGCGAGCACAAGAACCCCGAATATCGCATCGCCCAGGATGCCCGCATGGCGACCGATGCGCCGGTCGATTTCGCCGCGGCGATGCTGTCGTCGCTGCTGACCGCGGTGACGTTCATGCAGGTTCTGTGGAGCGTCGGTGGCGACATCTCCTTCGTCGCCTTCGGCATCCATATATGGCTGCCGGCCTATCTGGTCGTCGCCGTGCTGGTCTACTGCACGGGGGTCACGCTGCTGATGATCGTGGTCGCCGGCCGGCTTACCCAGGTGGTGCAGAAGAAGAACCAGAGCGAGGCGGAAGTGATCGCCGCCGCAAACGCCCTTCGCGAAACCGGGGAGGGGGCCAGCCCGACCGGAGAGGAATCGAAGGAGCGTCGTCGGCTGTGGTTGGCATTGCAGTTCACGCTCGCCCGCTGGCGCGACATCTGCAACCAGCTGATGCGCATGACGGTGGTGTCGCAGGCCAATGTCGTGGTCGCGCCGATTGTCGGGCTGGTGCTGTGCGCGCCCAAATACCTCAACGGGTCGATGGCGTTGGGCGAACTGACCCAGGCCGCGGCGGCGTTCACCACGGTGCAGGTGTCGTTCAGTTGGTTCGTGGACAACTATCCGCGCGTGGCCGACTGGCGCTCGGCGATCAACCGCGTGTCCGCTCTGCTGATCGCGATCGACGAGCTCAATCACACCGGAGCGACCCCCGAGGCGCTTGGTCCGGAGGAAACGCCGGCCTCGTCGGCGCCGACGGCGATTTGAGCCACGGCGCCTGAACGATGCCTCATAGAAAGCCCGGCCGGCCGGGTGCTCGGACCGACCGGATTTCGGTCGCCCCCGCGCGGTGTCCGGGGCGGAACCGCCCGGACGCTGGCCTACCGCCGCGTCGCCTCGATCAGGTCGGCATACCATCGCGCCGACGCTTTCGGGATACGCCGCTGCGTCTCGTAGTCGACGTAGACCATGCCGAAGCGTTGGCCGTAGCCGGACGCCCATTCGAAGTTGTCGAGCAGCGACCAGACGAAATAGCCGCGCACGTCCGCGCCTTGCTGGATCGCCTCGCGCATCTTGCCGGTGTACGCCGCGAGATAGTCGATGCGCGCCTGATCCACCACCGCGCCCTGTGCGTCGAGCTTGTCGTAGTCGCCGAGCCCGTTCTCCTGCACGTAGATCGGCAGGCGATAACGGTTGTGGAGGTGGAGCAGCGTTGCCCGGAAGGCGTCGGGATCGATCGGCCAACCGATCCCGGTACGCGGCAACTCGGCTGGCGCCGCGCCGAACCAGACGCCGAGCGCATTGGTCGGATCCGCCCGCACAAAAGTCGGCGAGTAATGGTTGAGCCCGAACCAATCGAGCGGGCGGCAGATGCGGGCCATGTCTCCCGGACGCTGATACGGTTCGATCGCGCGGGCGAGTTC
>JAVBUK010000237.1:0-3419 GCA_031555345.1 Xanthobacteraceae bacterium
TGAAGGACTCGTTCGTGCAGGTGAGCAGCCAAATGCAAACGGCTCCCTGATTCGTTCGACGGGGATCGAGAGAACGACTCAGGCGAATTCGGCTCGGTGCGTTTGTGCGCTCGGTGTGCGGCCCACTGACCAAGCCGGCCGCGGCGACGCGAATGGTCTCGGTGGCAGCCGCATCTTTTGACGACCATCGTTTCGCGAATTGCTGTCGTGGGCGGACATCCGCGGCCTTTTTTCCACATCGATCGCGCCGATAACCGATCTTCAAGACTACATGGGCAGGATGCGGTCCGGTGAACGGATGGGGTGAGACGATGGTGATCGAAGCCGTGCGATTGATGCTGTTTCCCGCCCTTATGGCGTTTGCGGCCTGCAGCGACCTCCTGACGATGAGAATCTCCAACCGGATAACGGTTACGTTGATCGTCGGCTTCGCCGGTCTGGCGGTGGCGACCGGGATGTCGTGGGAAACGATGCTGGAGCACGGCGAGGCCGGATTGGTGGTGCTGGTCGGCGCCTTCGTGCTGTTCGCCCGCGGCTGGATCGGGGGCGGCGACGCCAAGCTCGCGGCCGCCACGGCGCTGTGGTTCGGCTGGCCGCACCTGCTCGAATATCTCCTGTACGCCTCGCTCCTGGGCGGCGTGTTGACCTTCGGATTGCTGCAGTTCAGGCACTTCGCCCTGCCGTCGCGATTGCTCAGCTGGCCGTGGCTGGAGCGCCTGCACCGGCCGGAAACGGGTGTGCCGTACGGTATCGCGTTGGCGGCCGCTGCGCTGTTGATCTATCCATATACAACCTGGATGAATCTCTTCGCCCAGTGACGCGTTTTTCGTGCATGTTTCCGGAATTCGGACCTCGGAACCGGGCAACTCGAGCAAATTGGATACGCCTCATTAACCATGAATTGACGTTTGGCTGGTGAAATTGGGCCAGGGCGGCCGAAGCCGCAACGTCATGTGGATGTGAGTGCATGAAACCCGCGCGTCTTGCCGTTTTGGGGATCGCCGGCCTCGCCGGTATCGGGGCATACTGGTTGATGCCCCAGGAGCCGCCACCCGCGCCGGCGCTGGCGCCGGTGGTGCAGATCGAAACCGTCGACGTCCTCGTCGCCAGTACCGCAATCGAGATGGGTCACGTTCTGACGCCGCAGGACATGCGGTGGCAGAGCTGGCCGAAAGCGAGCGCGGGCAGCGAATTCTACATCCTGCGTTCGAACCGGCCGGACGCGATCGAACAGCTGACCGGCTGGTTCGCGCGGATATCGACCGCGGTCGGCGAGCCGATTCGCGAAAGCAAGCTGATCGCCGCCAATGGGTCCGGCTTCATGGCCGCGATCCTGCCGTCGGGCATGCGGGCGGTCGCGACCGAGGTCTCGTACGAAAGTACGGCCGGCGGGTTCATCCTGCCCAACGACCGCGTGGACGTGATCATGGCGGGGCGCGACGAAGAAGTCGACCGCATGGTCGGACGCAAGATGGTCGTCTCCAAGGCTCTCCTCACCGACGTGCGGGTGCTTGCGATCAATCAGACGGTGCAGGAGAAGAACGGCGAGCGCACCATCGAAGGCCGGACTGCCACGCTGGAGCTGACGCCGCAGCAAGTGATCAAGTTGAGCGGGGCGCGTCAGGCGGGTTGGAAGCTGTCGCTGTCGTTGCGCAGCCTGGCCGATGCCAAGGATTCCAAGAAGGCGGTCCCGAAGCCCGATGAAGAAGAGGACGATGCTGCCAAGTCCCTGAACATGGTGCGTTTCGGCGTTTCGACCACGACACTGCTCGGTGCGAGGAAAGGGCCTCAAGATGGCGAAGAGTAGGTTCACCCGCACGGCCGGATTCGCGACGCTGGTCGCCGTGGTTGCCGGGCTGACCACCGCGGCACCGGCCGCAGACAAGCGCCTGGAGGCCCCGCTGACGCAGGTTTCGCCGGCACCGGCGAACGTGCCGGCTGCGCAGATCGCGGCCAGCGATTCGGGAGCCAGCTTCGTGCCGCTCGGCGTCGGCAAATCGGTGGTGGTCGACCTGCCGCGCGACATCAAGGACGTCCTGGTGGCCGACCCCAAAATCGCCAACGCCGTGATTCGCTCGTCGCGCCGCGCCTACCTGATCGGCGTCGGAGTGGGGCAGACGAACGTCTACTTCTTCGACGCCGAGGGTCAGCAGATCGCCGGCTTCGAGCTCGCGATCAAGCGCGATCTCAACGGCATACGTGCCGCTCTGAGCCAGATGTTTCCGGAGTCCGACATCCGCATCGAAGGCGTGGGCAACGACGCCGTGGTGTTGACCGGAACGGCCAACAGCCCGGCCGAAGCCCAGCAGGCCAACGAAATGGCCGCCCGGCTGGTCGGCATGGAGCTCCGGGTGGTCAATGCCATCGCGGTGAGGGGCCGCGACCAGGTCATGCTCAAGGTCACGGTCGCGGAGGTCAACCGCGACGTCATCAAGCAACTCGGCGTCAATCTCTCCGGCTCGGCGTCGAGCGGAGCGGCGAAGTTCAAGTTCAACACCGACACGCCGTTTTCGGTGAACGGCAAGCTGCTGTCCGACACGTCGTTCGTCGGCACGTTTCCCAACGTGACCGCGACCCTCCAGGCGATGGACCGTGCCGGCGTGGTGCGGACGTTGGCCGAACCGAACCTGACGGCGATCTCCGGCGAGGCTGCGACCTTCCTGGTCGGAGGCGAGTTCCCCTACCCGACGCCCGGAAATTGCGTCGGCTGTCCGGCGGCGATCGAATTCAAGAAGTTCGGTGTCGGTCTGTCGTTCACGCCCGTGGTGCTGTCGGAAGGCCGCATCAGCCTCCGGGTGTTGACCGAGGTGTCGGATCTGGCGCCCGAGAATTCCGTCTCCGTCCTGGGAACCGCGGTCCCCGGACTCAAGGTGCGGCGCGCCGAAACGACCCTCGAGATCCCCTCGGGCGGCGCGCTGGTCATGGGCGGAATGCTCCAGGAGCAGACCAAGCAGGCGGTCAACGGTATTCCCGCCCTCATGCAGGTCCCGGTGCTCGGAACTCTGTTCAGAAGCAGGGACTACGTCAACAACCTGACCGAGCTGATGATCATCGTCACGCCCTACGTGGTGCGGCCGGTCGCGCGCAAGGATCTCTCTCGCCCCGACGATGGCTTCGCCTCTCCCTCCGACCCCGTCAGCAATCTGATGGGCCGCCTCAACCGGATCTACGGGGTGGCCGGCCCCGCCGATCCGAAGCGTGCTTATCGCGGCAAGTACGGGTTCATTCTCGACTGACCCGCCGGACCGAAGGAAAACGACCGATGAAACCTGCGTATCCGGCAAACCGCACGAAGCGACGCGTGAGCGCGTTTGCGTGCCGGCTGGTGTTGGTGTGCGCTGCCGCGGCACGGAGCGGCTGCGAGTCGTCGAAACTGGCGGCCTCCAAGAACCCGCCACCGCCGCCCGACGACGATCGCC
>JAVBUK010000268.1:0-8217 GCA_031555345.1 Xanthobacteraceae bacterium
CGTTTTGGGATGTCTCTTCGATGTCGAACAACAGACTGATCGTGCCCCCAGGTCTCACGCGTCGCCGGATGCTGGCGGCCGGGACCGCGTTCGCCGGTGTGCTCGCCGGGTTGTCGCCGCAGCGCGCGGCGGCGGTGGTGCGCCTCGACGTGACCCAGGGCAATGTCCAGCCGGTGCCGATCGCGCTTCCGGGGTTTGCCGCCGGCGGGCCTGCCGACACCGAGATGGCGCGCAACATGACCCAGGTGATCACCGCCAACCTGCGGCGCAGCGGCCTGTTCGCCCCGATCGATCCGGCGGCCTTCATCGAGAAGAATCCGGGCTTCGACGCGCCGCGATTCCCCGACTGGCGCGCCATCAACGCCCAGGCGCTGACCACCGGCCGGCTCGCCCGCCAGGCGGACGGACGCGTGCAGGTGGCGTTCCGGCTGTGGGACGTGTTCGGCGGCAACGCGCTCGACGGCAAGCAATACGTCACCACCACCGACAACTGGCGCCGCATCGCCCACATCATTTCCGACGTGATCTACGAGCGGATCACCGGAGAAAAGGGATATTTCGACACCCGCGTGGTGTTCGTCGACGAGACCGGTCCGAAGGAGCGGCGGGTCAAGCGTCTCGCCCTGATGGACCAGGACGGCGCCAACCTGCGTTATCTCACCCGCGGCGACGAACTGGTGGTGACGCCGCGCTTCTCGCCCTCGACCCAGGAGATCACCTACATGTCGTTCGGACAGGGCGACCCGCGGGTCTATCTCCTCAACGTCGAGACCGGTCAGCGCGAGATCGTCGGCAACTTCCCCGGCATGACCTTCGCGCCGCGCTTCTCGCCCGACGGCCAGCGGGTGATCATGAGCCTGCAGCAGGGCGGCAACGCCAACCTGTTCGTCATGGACCTGCGCTCGCGCACCACCACCCGGCTGACCGACGCCCCGGCGATCGACACCGCGCCGTCCTTTGCGCCGGACGGCAGCCGCATCTGCTTCGAATCCGATCGCGGCGGACGCCAGCAGATCTACGTCATGGCCGCCGGCGGCGGGGCGGCGCAGCGCATCAGCTTCGGCGACGGCTCGTACTCGACGCCGGTATGGTCTCCGCGCGGCGATCTCATCGCCTTCACCCGGCAGTCCCAGGGCAGCTTCGCCATCGGGGTGATGCAGCCCGACGGCAAGGGCGAGCGCATCCTGACCGAAGGCTACCACAACGAAGGCCCGACCTGGGCGCCCAACGGCCGCGTGCTGATGTTCTTCCGCGATACCGGTGGCGGACCCTTGCTCTACACCATCGACATCACCGGCCGGAACGAGCAGAAGGTGCCCACCCCGAGCTTCGGGTCGGATCCGGCGTGGTCGCCGTTGTTGTCGTGACGCCGCCTGTTCGCGACGCCGCCCCGTTCATGCCTCATTAACCACTGGAAATGGTTTCCGACGATTCGGCGTGTTTGCGGTGTCGCGGCAAGGCCCCGTCAAGGTTGACAGAACCTTCGCTTAACCAAGCCGCTGCTAGACCATCGGGTGTTCAACGGCCCGTCCCGAGGGGCGGGTGGATACGAGGGCCGGGAAGCTCTGGTCCGGCCATCGCGTAGAAGGAGCAACCGGCGTGAACCTCATGCATCTCATCCGCGGGACGAAATTCGCAGCGGCAATCCTGGCTGCGCTCACCATCGCGGCTTGCGCCAACAAACCGAACGAGGGGCTCGACGGACTCAACGGCGGTCTCGCCGGCGCCGCGGCGCCGGGAAGCCAGCAGGACTTCGTGGTCAATGTCGGTGACCGCGTGTTCTTCGAGACCGATTCGACCGAGCTCACCGCGCAGGGGCGCGCCACGCTGGACAAGCAGGCGCAATGGCTCGCGCAGTACAACCGCTATAGCTTTACCATCGAAGGGCATGCCGACGAACGCGGCACGCGGGAGTACAACTTTGCGCTCGGCGCCAAGCGGGCGCAGTCGGCGCGCGACTACTTGGCGGCGCGCGGCATCGAGCCCCGCCGCATGCGTACGATTTCGTACGGCAAGGAACGGCCGGTCGCGGTCTGCAACGACATTTCCTGCTGGTCGCAGAACCGGCGCGCCGTCACGGTGCTCAACGCGACCTCCTGATCGCTCGGGCGCGGAATACGGTTTGCGACAGGCGGGCGCTCCGGCGCCCGCGGCCCGTTCGGGGGCCTGCCGATCGGCCGACGACGCCACCGGCGATTGGGCCGCAGGGCGTCATATGTTACGGTTGCGCTTCACCGTTCCGATCTCGCGAGCGACCATGATTTGCCGAGCGACCATGATTTGCCGAGCGACCATGCTTGGCACCGTCATCCGCCTGCTGGTGCCCGTCATCGGGCTGCTGGCCGGTTCGGGGCTGGCGCACGCCCAGACATCTGCCGCCGACCTGCTGCTGCGCATCGACCAGCTCGAATCCCAGGTCCGGCAATTGACCGGGGCGGTCGAGGAACTCCAGTACCGCAATCGCCAACTCGAGCAGTCGCTGCGCAGGACGCAGGAAGATACCGAATACCGCTTGCAGGAACTGGGGGGCAAGGGTCCCGCCCGCGCGGCCCGGCCGGCGCCGGCGCCTCAGGCCCAAGTGGCACCTCAGATGGCACCTCAGATGGCGCCTCCTATGGCGCCTCAAGCCGCGCCCCGTCCGGCGACCCAAACACAACAACCGTCCTATCAGGCTCCGCAGCATCCGGCCCAACCGGCGCCGGCCGTCGCGACCGGGGGACGGCGTTCGGACGTTTTCGATCCGAATCAGCGCCCGAACGCCCCCGGCGCTCCGCGGGTGCTGGGTTCGATGTCGTCGGCTGCGCCCGGGTCGCCGCCCGGCAACGACACCGCGATGGGCGACCCCGGTGATCGGCCCGCTGGCGCGCCGCTCGATCTGTCGACCCTGGCCGGGGAAGCGGCCGGTCCGGCCGGAGCGGGGCAGGACGGAACGGCGCTGCCGCCACCGCGTCATCCAAACGTCACCGGTACGTCGATGGCGACGCTGCCGCCGACCCAGACCCCGCGCGACACCTACGACCTCGCCTACGGGTACATCCTGCGCAAGGATTATGCGCTGGCCGAAGAGGGATTCCGCGCCTTCCTGGCCCGCTATCCGAACGACCGCATGGCGCCGGATGCTCAGTATTGGCTGGGCGAAAGCCTGTTCCAGCGGCAGAGCTATCGCGACGCCGCCGACGCCTTCCTCAACATGTCGAAAAAGTACGAAGCCAGCCCCAAGGCGGCCGAGGCCCTGCTGCGGCTCGGGCAGTCACTCGCGGCCTTGAACGAGAAGGAACTGGCGTGCGCGACCTTCGGTGAAATCACCCGCAAATATCCCCGTGCCTCCACCGCCATCCGGCAGGCGATCGAGCGGGAACAGAAGCGTGTCCGCTGCTGACGGCAGGCGCCGGGATCGGGACAAACCGGCTCGCCGGGCCGGCCGCGTTTCGCCGGACCACAAGGCCGGATCGCGCGCCTCGACGCCGCCCGGCCAGGCTCGGGGGGCGGTGGAACCGGTTGCCGACAAGGAAGCCGAGCAGCTGTTTGCCGGACTCGGCGGGGAGCCGGCGCTGGTCCTTGCGGTATCCGGGGGGCCGGATTCGACCGCCCTGCTGTGGCTGGCGGCGCGCTGGTGCAACCGATTGAAAAAAGGACCGAAACTTCTCGCGGCCACGATCGATCACGGGTTGCGGGCGGGCGCCCGCGAGGAGGCCGCCGCCGTCAAGCGGGTTGCCAAGCGGCTCGGCGTCACCCATCGCACGTTGCGATGGACCGGACCCAAGCCGGCCACCGGCATTCAGGAAGCGGCGCGGATGGCGCGGTATCGTCTTCTGGCCCGGGCCGCGGGCAGCATCGGCGCGCGCTGCATTCTGACCGCCCATACCATCGACGATCAGGCCGAGACCGTGATCCTTCGTATGGCACGCGGCAGCGGCATGGCCGGCCTCGGTGCGATGGCTCAGGTGACGCCCCTGGCAGGTACTTTTGTCGTTCGACCGTTGCTCGGCGTCGCCAAGGCACGGCTGGTTGCGACCGTTCGGGCCGCCGGCCTGGCGTTCGCTCAGGACCCCTCCAATACCGATCCGCGCTTCACCCGCGCGCGACTGCGCGAGCTGATGCCGGTGCTGGCGCGCGAGGGGCTCGAGCCGCGCCGGCTGGCGCTGCTGGCCCGCCGGCTGCGGCGGGCCGACGCCGCGATCGAGGCGGTCACCGACTTTGCCGCCACCCACCTGACGCTTCCGTCCGGGCCTCCACGGCAGCCGCAGAAGTCGGCAACAGGACCTGACGGCGGGTCATGGCTGGTATCCGGCCCGATCGAACTCGATCGCGACGGCTTTGCGGCGCTTCCGGAGGAGATTGCGCTGCGCCTGCTCGGTCGCGCCCTGTCGCGGATCGGCGACGAAGGGCCGGTCGAACTCGGAAAGCTCGAGGTCCTGACGGAAGACCTGCGGGCGGCGCTACGAAAGTCGGGTGGCCGATTTTGCCGGACGCTGGCGGGCGGAATGGTGAGTCTCGGCCAGCGGCTGACGATCGAGCGAGCCCCGCCCCGCCGCGGGCGCCGGTAGTTTCGGGTGGCGGTCCGCCGAAAATAGTCGTTGTTCACCAACGGTGTCGCAAAATGACCGAAATGCCCCCATCTTCCTTGGCAGGACGCAGGTCGACACCTACATTGTAATGCAGGGATAGGGGTCGGATGCGGACGGATTTCCGCCGGACCAGGCATGGTTCCGAACGGTGAGGCAGGTTTCGGGCAAGATCATGCTCCAGCCACAACGACAAAGCGGGACGCCGGCCGATCGACGGCCGTCGTGTTCTCGCGCCAAAGGATCGCGGCATGAACGCTAATCTGCGCAATTTTGCGCTCTGGGTGATCATCGTCCTGTTGCTGCTGGCGTTGTTCACGCTGTTCAACAACCCGAGCGCCCAGCGCACCAATTCCGCGGACATCTCCTTCTCGCAGCTTTTGACCGATGTCGACCAGGGCCGCGTGCGCGAAGTCGTCATTCAGGGGCCGGACATCCACGGCACCTTCACCAACGGCGGCGGCTTCACCACCTATGCGCCCAACGACCCGGGCCTGGTGCAGAAGCTCTACAACAAGGGCGTTCAGATCACCGCCCGCCCGCCGCAGGACAACGTGCCGTGGTTCGTGTCGCTGCTGGTGTCCTGGCTGCCGTTCATCGCGCTGATCGGCGTCTGGATCTTTTTGTCGCGGCAGATGCAGGGCGCGGGCGGCAAGGCCCTCGGGTTCGGAAAGTCACGGGCCAAGCTGCTGACCGAGGCGCATGGCCGGGTGACGTTCGAGGACGTCGCCGGCGTCGACGAGGCCAAGCAGGACCTGCAGGAAATCGTCGAGTTCCTGCGTGATCCGGGCAAGTTCCAGCGCCTCGGCGGTCGCATTCCGCGCGGCGTGCTGCTGGTCGGTCCGCCCGGCACCGGCAAGACGCTGATCGCCCGCGCGGTCGCCGGCGAAGCCAATGTGCCGTTCTTCACCATCTCGGGGTCCGATTTCGTCGAAATGTTCGTCGGCGTCGGCGCCAGCCGGGTGCGCGACATGTTCGAGCAGGCGAAGAAGAACGCGCCGTGCATCATCTTCATCGACGAAATCGACGCGGTCGGCCGCCATCGCGGCGCCGGGCTGGGCGGCGGCAACGACGAGCGCGAGCAGACCCTCAACCAGCTGCTGGTCGAGATGGACGGCTTCGAGGCCAACGAGGGCATCATCCTGATCGCCGCGACCAACCGTCCGGACGTGCTCGATCCCGCGCTGCTGCGCCCCGGCCGCTTTGACCGCCGGATCATTGTGGAGAAGCCGGATCTACCGGGCCGCGAAGCCATTTTGAAGGTGCATGTGGCGAAGGTAAAGCTCGACGGCAACGTGAACCTGCGCGAGATTGCCCTGGCCACCTCCGGCGCGACCGGCGCGGACCTGGCGAACATGGTCAACGAGGCGGCGCTGCAGGCTGTTAAGCTCGGCCGCGAGACGGTGAGCCAGGAGGATTTGATGGACGCCGTGGAGGTCGTCATCGCGGGCAAGGAGAAGAAGGACCGCGTGATGAACCCCAAGGAGCGCCGCATGGTCGCCTACCACGAGGTAGGGCACGCGCTTGTCACCGCGCTGCAGAAGGATGGGCAGCCGGTGCAGAAGATAACGATTGTGCCGCGCACGATGGGCTCGCTTGGGTATACGATGAACATGCCCGAGGAGGAGCGCTATCTGTTGACCCGCAGTGAGCTGCTGGCGCAGATTACGACGCTGCTGGGCGGCCGCGCCGCGGAAATCATTGAATTTGGCGAAATGACGACGGGCGCTGCCAATGACATTGAGCGCGCCACCAAGCTGGCCCGCAGCATGGTTACGCTCTACGGCATGAGCGACAAGCTCGGGGCGGTCGGGCTGGAATCGTCGCAGAGCCAATACCTGGACGGCCGCAACGTGATGAACTGTTCCGAGGAGACCAGCGCGAAGGTGGACGACGAGGTGCGGGAGATTGTGGACCGGTGCCAACAAAAGGCCATTCAGCTGCTGGACGGGAACAAGGATGCGCTTGGGCGGATTGCCGGGGTGCTGCTGGAGAAGGAGAACATCAGCGGCGAGACGTTTATGGAGCTGCTTGGAGAGACCAGGGCGAAGGCGTAAGGCGGAAAAAAAGGGAGCCGGGGTGGGGTTGGTCCACCTCGACTCTCTTTTTGGTGGCGCGCCATTACCCCAGGGAAGATGTGCGGGCCTGCACGGCTTCTTTTTTGGTGGCCAGCACGCTATGGACGGGCAGTACGAAGTTGGTGTAGAGCAGCGACTCGGCGGCAACGGCATCGCGGGCGACCAGGGCATTGATGATCGCCGTGTGGGTGTTGACGACGATGGTGCCGTTTTCAAGGATATAGGTTTGTGAGCCGATAGACGCGGTGATGTTGGCCAGCGGCATCTGCCGCATCATCTTTTCAAGGCGGCGGTTGCCGCTGAACCGTATGATGGAAAGGTGAAAATCATTATCGTATTCCAGGCCCTTTTTCTGGTCGCGCTCGGAGACCATCAGGGCAAGCCTGCGGTTGATCAGACGAAGGGTTTTGGCGTCGGCCTCCGAAAGGCCGCCTTCCTCGCAGATGGTACGGGCGGCGAGGGATTCGAGCGAGTGGCGGATGCGCGTGTATTCGAGGGCATCCTGCTCGCTGATTTGCGAGACGAACGCGCCTTTGCGCGGGATGATCCGCACAAGGCCTTCCTGCTCCAGCCGCAGCAGCGCCTCCTTAACGGGCGTGAGGCTGACGTCCATCTCCTCGGCGATGCTGGCGTAGAGCAGCCGGTCATCGGGCTTGTATACGCCGGTGAGGATCTGATTGCGGAGGACGGAAAACACCCTGTCGCTAAGTGTCGTGTATATCATGGCTTCATTTTAGTGTGATGCGGCTGAATTGTCAAGCTGCGGATTGGTTCTTTTGGCATAAAAACGAACGGACGGAAATAGGCGGGAGACAATGCTGGGCCGGGAGAGATTGGGGGATTTTTGTACCTTCAGGCAGCGTACATGGCTGGACAATTTTGGCAAAATTTGTTATGATATGAAGGATGAAGCATGATAATATATGGTAAAAACTTGCCATTTTATTCCCTGGTATTCAACGTACCAAGCAGGAGGGGTTTCCCATGCAAAAGAAGTTTGCGACTTTGCTCGTACTGGTGATGCTTGTGGCCGTGGCGCCCGCGATGGCTGAGCAGACCGAATCCGTCTATGAAGGCGAGTGGCACAACTTTCCATTTTTCGGCTTTTCACTCTATATGCCGGAGACATGGTTTGCATATGATGATGGCAATTTTACATATTTATACTGCAATGCGGACGAGACGCAATGGATGGTTATCGATGTGTTTGGCAATAATGAATATACGATAGACACCCTCTATGAGGCACTCAGTACGGACGATAACATGGTCGGCGTTGCGGAGATGACGATTGGCGACGTGCCGTTTATCGGCTATGACATGCTGCTCAACGATGCCTTTGGCCTGCTGACGCTGTCCTCGGATGAAACGCTGATGTATGTGTTTGAATTCTCACCCTATAATGATGACAAGCTGATCAGCACGGCGGCGCAGATTATGTCCAGCATTCAGACGGACGTGCCGGAGCTCGGGCCTGTCACCATTACGCGGGACGGTGAGTATATCCGCTCCGATCCTACGGACACCGGGGAGGAGATCAAGGCGGTGCGGCGCGGCGAAACGTATGAGGTTGT